>CAIWLA010000658.1 GCA_903913345.1 uncultured Magnetococcales bacterium
CACCTCCGGTGACAGCGATTGGTTCAAGATTCACCTGACCGCCGGGACGATCTACTCCTTCGATTTGCTGGGGGAATACAGTGGTCATGGGACGCTTCCCTATACGGATCTGGCCTTGGTGGCCAGTGATGGGACCACCGTCATCCAGGAGCAAAATTTCTATTCGGGAGGCGGGTCGGACACCCATATTGTGTATGCCTCGACGACTACCGGGGACTATTATCTCAATGCGCAGGGTGTGCAGGGATATTCGGGCAGCTATACCTTGAGCAGCACGACCCAGGTGGTGAATACATCGCTCGTCAATGGCTCGACGGCGTTGGGTCAGATCCATTCCCCCGGCGAGACCAACCTGTTTGCGGTTTCCCTGACCGCTCACACGATTTATGCCTTCGATATGCAAGGAGGTGGTGCCGGATCATTTAATGACCCATATTTGGTGCTGCTGGATGGTACGGGTGCCGAGGTGCAATCGTCGGCCACCTCTGTGGGGGGAGATGCCAAGACGATTTATGTTCCGACTGCCAACGGAACCTATTATCTCGATGCCCAGGCGTATGGGGAGGAGACCGGCACCTATACCCTGAGCAAAACGGTGATTGCGACGCCATCCACGGTGACTGTCGGTACACCGGGCACGGGTACGATCTCTTCATCCGGCGAAACCGACTGGTTTGCGGTCTCCTTGACGGCTGGAACGTTGTATACCTTCGATCTGCAAAGCACTTCCAGTACCGGATTGCAGGATCCCCATCTGGTGTTGAGAGACGGCACGGGTCACTCTGTCGGTGATGTGCAGGGATCGTCGGGAGAGGCCTGGACCTATTATACGCCAACGACCAGTGGCACTTATTATCTCAATGCCCAGGGGATGAATACGGAAACGGGTGGATACACCCTGAGTGTGAGGACACCCGTTGATGTGGGCAATACGGCCGCTACGGCTGCGGCGTTGACCATCGGCAGTTCGGTACACGGTGAGATTGCCCCGGCCAGTGACACGGACTGGTTTGCGGTCTCCCTGACCTCTGGCACCTCCTATGTCTTTGAACTGCAAGGCCAGGATGGAACGGGCCATGGGTCGCTTTTGTATTCGGGTTTGACGTTGGTGGACAGTGGGGGTACCACCCAGGGGCAGACGAACTATAACGGGGCGGACACCTCGGTCTCTTATACACCGACGACCACCGCAACCTATTACCTGGATGCCCAGGGCATGTATGGTTACACGGGCAGTTACACGCTGCATAGTGCAACGGTGAATCCGTTGTCTGTCGGTACCCCCACGACCGGTTCGATTGCGGTGTCCGGCGAAACCGATTGGTTTGCGGTCACCTTGACGGCTGGAACGTTGTATTCCTTCGATCTGCAAGGCAGTGGGACGCTGACGGATCCGCACCTGGTGTTGAGAAACAGTTCGGGCAATGTTGCCAGTGATTCCATGGGTGCGGCGGGAGATGCCTCGGCTGTCTATATGGCACAGACGACCGGGATCTGTTATGTCAACGTCAAGGCTCTGGGTGCGGAGACGGGTGCCTATACCCTCAATGTGAGTACCCTTGCCGATGTGGGTAACACCACCGCCACGGCGGGCAGTCTGACCGTCGGCACCCCTGTGCATGGTGCGATTGATGTGACAGGAGACAGCGACTGGTTCGCGGTCTCCTTGACTGCGGGCGTGACCTATACCTTTGACCTGCAAGGATCCCCCAGCAACCATGGGACGCTTCCCGATGCCTATCTCTATTTGAGAAATAGCGCGGGTAGTGCAATGACATCCAATGACGACTATTACTCGGCTGACTCCCACATTGTGTATACACCCACCTCCAGCGGACCCTACTATCTGGATGCCCAGGCGTTTGCCAACGGGTACACAGGCACCTATACCCTGAGTGCGACCAGTTCCTCCACGGTCTCTGGCACCTCTACCCTCCTGGGTGCCGATCTCTCCATCCAATCGGTGGGGGATTTCAACGGAGATGGTGTCTCCGACCTGATCGTCGGGGCCTCCAGTGGCACCGGCCCCGCCTATGTGGTGTTTGACCATACCATCAACGGCTTCGATCCCGCGACCTTCGATTTCTCCACCCTCAATGGCGCGAACGGTTTTCGTCTGGATGGCATTCCAGGCAACCCGTCGGGGATCTCGATCCATGCGGTCGGGGATCTCAACGGGGATGGCTTTGGCGACCTGCTGATCGGGATGCCGGGGGATCCGGCCCATGGTGTGGCGGGCGTCAGTGGTGTGGTGTTTGGTCATGCGACCGGTTTTGCAGCCACCTTTGATATTCCCAATCTGGATGGTACCGCCGGTTTCCGCTTCAACGGTTCTTTTACCGGTGCAGATTCCCTCATCGGTACCAGCGGGAATGACATTCTGGATGTCCGTGGCACCAGTCATGACACCCTGCTGATCGGGGGTGGCGGGGCGGATACCATTCATGGTGGATCGGGCAATGATACCCTCATTGTCCCCGATTTCAGCTTTGCCTCGGTGGACGGCGGTGGCGGTGCCGATACCCTGATTGTCGCGGGATCCGGGCGGACCCTCGATTTGACGGCCATGTCGGGCAAGATCCACTCCATCGAAACGATCAACCTCTCCACCAGCGGTTCCAACACCCTGGTTCTGACGGACGCCGATGTGCTGGCTCTGTCCAATACGGGCAACAGTCTGACCATAGACGGCGATGCCAGCGATACCGTTCGGGTTGGAACGGGCTGGAGTGGTGGTACCATTGACAGCAATAACAGTCACTATTACCTCTGGACCAAGGGAGATGTGGCATTGCATGTGGCGACGGGCGTCCACTTCTGTCAGAACGGTCAGGGTGATCCGTTGGTCCTGGATCTGAACGGCACCGGTATCCACCTGACTGCGCCAGAGGCGGGTACCCACTTTGACATGAACGGGGACGGCGTGGCGGAAGCCACGGGTTGGATCGGCTCTGGCAATGGTCTGTTGGTGTGGGATCTGAACGGGAATGGTCGGATTGATGGGATGCAGGAGGTGATTTCCGACCATTCTGTGCCCAATGCCACCTCCAGTCTGGCGGCCCTGGCCACGCTGGACAGCAACCACAATGGCCAAATAGAGGCAGGCGATGCGGCCTTTGCCCATTTGCAGGTCTGGGTGGATCAAAATCACGATGGCATTTCCACTCCCCAGGAGTTGTACTCCCTCTCCCAATTGGGTATCGCCTCCCTGGGGTTGACCGCCGATCCGGTCGATCCGCTGACCATCAACGGCAATACGATCACCGGCTTTGCCACGGTGAACGATGCCGATGGTCATCAGGGGAACATGGCCCAGGTGCAACTCTCCTTTGATGTGGCCCAGCAGAACAGCGTATCCCTCTCGGATGGGACCACCCATACCGATCTGGGCAATGATGGGACACCCGTCGGTGGCACGGGCGGTACATCGTCCGATCCCGGCCGCTTTGCCGATATTCTCAACTGGGATGGGATGACCCTGCATCGGAATGGCGATACCGTGCAAATGGTTGATACCGGTTCTTCCCTGAATCTGACCAACCTCCTGGCCAACAAGGCGTTGACCGGCATCGATCAGGTGGATATGCGGGGTGCGGGCAACAACACCTTAAATATCAACGATCTGTTGGATTTCTCTGGCAGCGATCATCCGCTGATGGTGAAGGGGGATACCGGGGATGTGGTCAATCTCCAACATGCCATGGACACCGTGCTGGGTGCCAACACCACTATCGTCGTGGATGGTGTCGGCCATGCCACCAATGCGAGTGGCCAGATGACCATCGGAGCCGACAGCTACGTGGTGCATAAAACGGTAGACGGTCTGCATACTTTGTTGGTGGATTCGCATGTCCTGGTCAATCTTTTGAAATGATCATTGACAGGGGTCCAGGGGGATAATCCCCCTGGCGGGGTTTGGGGCGAAGCCCCAAAAAGATTCTGGTCACAAATCAGGTTGGTTGATCCAGTGGAGTACCGTGCGGAACGTGTTGACTTCGTGTAGATTCTTGTGGGGGCGGTTGCCCCCACGCCCCCACTGGGGGAGATAATCTCCCCCAGACCCCCATATCACTTTTTACAGGAACAGAAAAAAACCGGCACCCCCGCAATCGTCGCCTTTAATGATTGCGTGAGGCCCTGTCCTGTTCCGCCGCCTTTTGCAACCATTCTGCGGAGATTTTGGCGTTCCTGGTCACCCCTCGACCGTCCCTGTACATCAGGCCCAGGTTGTTCTGTGCGGGGGCGTAGCCCTGTTCCGCCGCCTTTCGGTACCAATCCACGGCGATTGACTCATCCTTGTTGACCCCTTTGCCCTCCGCACACATCAGACCATAGCTGTATTGGGCCACGGCATCCCCCTGCTCGGCGGCTTTCAGGAACCATTTGGCGGCTTCGCTGTCGTTCTGATCGACCCCTCTGCCCTTTGCATACATCCAACCCAGCCTCTCCTGTCCGTGCGTATTGCCATGTTCCGAGGCCTTTTGATACCATTGGACCGCCTCCTTGTCGTTCTGAGCCACTCCTTCGCCGTTTGCGTAGATCCAGCCGAGGCTGTATTCGGCATCGGTATTACCCTGTTCGGCGGCCTTCAGATACCATTCCACCGCCGTCTTGCCGTTCTGGGCCACCCCTCTGCCCTTTGCATACATCCAACCGAGATTGAACAGGGCATCCATGTGGCCTTGTGCCGCCGCTTTTTGATACCATTCCACCGCCGTCTTGTCATCCTGCTGAACCCCGTTTCCGTTCATGTACAGGACGCCAAGGGCATTCTGGGCGGCGGCCTCGCCGTGGTCTGCCGCCTTTTGATACCATCCAGCGGCCTCCTTTCCATTCTGAATAACCCCCTTGCCGCTCACATACAGTGAGCCAAGGACAGTCTGTGCCTTGACCTGTCCCTGTTCCGCCGCCTTCTGGAGCCAATTGGCCGCCTCCCGGTCGTTCTGGGTGACGCCCCGACCTCGGAGGTACATCCAGCCAAGGCCGAATTGGGCATCGGCATTGCCTTGTTCCGCCGCTTTCAGGTACCACCCGAACGCCACCTGGTCATTTTGCATCCCGGCATACTGGGTGGCCGCCTTCAGATACCAGGTGGCCGCCTCCTTGACATCCTGCGCAACGCCCCGGCCATTCTCATACATCACGCCCAGATTGGCCTGGGACTCGGGGTTATCCTGTTCCGCCGCTTTTTTGAACCACTTGACCGCTTCCTTGTCATCGCGGGCCACCCCTTTGCCCTCTTCGTACATGAGACCAAGGTTGTTCTGGGCAATGGCATTGCCTTGTTCCGCCGCCTTTCTGAACCATTTGTCCGCCTCTTTGTCGCTCTGGGCCACCCCTTTGCCCTCTCCGTACATCAGGCCCAGTATCACCTGGGCCTCCGCCTTGCCCCCTTTTGCCAATGGCGCAAACTTTTTATAGGCTGTGTCAAAGTCATCGCGCTTGAACGCCTCCACCCCCTCTTCAAAATCATCCGCCAGTACGGCCATACTCTGAAAAAGCATGACCGCAACCAATAATGCAATCTTCCGTGTTTTCAAGGTGCTTCTCCTCTCATTAAGGTATAGCCGAAGCGGAAACGG
>CAIWLA010000659.1 GCA_903913345.1 uncultured Magnetococcales bacterium
AGAAAAATCCAGACCGTCAAAACGGGCCTCTTTCTCATACCCCACGATGCGGGAGGAGAGAATGACCGTGTTGCCGGGATAGCGATTCAATAACGCCCCCACCTGTTTGCGAACGGTCTGTTTGACCACGATATCCGGCAACTCGTCGATCCCGTCAAACATCAACAACGCCTTGCCGCCATACAAAAAATATTCAAAAAACAACCGATCCACGGTGACACCCAGAATACGGGATGCCGCAGTCACCAGATAGTCCACCAGATCCAGTTCCGGGTTGGCACGCAATTCATCGGCGTATTGCCGCAAAATGATCATGATCGGCAAGCGATCATCGGCCTTGGCCTGGTAGCGTTGCATCAGGAGGCGGTGCCGACCGGCCATTGCCAAAAAGCGCAACAGCGTGGATTTCCCAGAACCGGGGTCGCCCAGCACCACATGCCGACTGCCAGGAGCCAGGAGCGTCAAGGGATTGTCGCGCTCGGTCTGCTCCTCGGTGGTTCCCTCGGGCAACAGATCCAGGGGAATATAGACATCCGCCATCTCCACACTGGATGTGGCTTCCTCTTTGTAGACCGACATGCCCACAAAGTTAATTTTCCCGAACAGTTTGTCAAACTCAACGTTGTACGAGTGCCTGGCTTTCTGCTCCAGGGATTGGCGCAAAGGCCCACCGTTTGGCATGGATTTCGGGTGATAACGCAGTCCAAGCGGGGGAATGGCCAACAGTCGCTCCTGCAGGGCATCGCCATCCAGCCAAATGAGTTGACTCTTGGGGAGTAAATTTCTATGAACCATGGCAACAAATTGGGCAAACGCCTCTGGCATCTCTTGTCGTGGTTCTGGTGTGGCGACAAATAATCGTTTGATGCCACTAAAGAATTCATCCTGTTTTTTCTTCGAAAAAATTGGATGTTTCTCATCCCACTCCTGCCGGGAAAACGAATGACACAGGCATACCGTGTCAGGAGCCACCATGAATACTCCAGGCAGCAACGGTTTTGGCCACTGGTCGGTATTGTGTTCTGGACAAGAGATTTCCGAGCGTATCAGAATATAAACAATACGTTCAAATTCCACGTCATCGACTCCGTCTTTTGTTGTGGAATTGTCTAGAAATGCCCGATTTTGCTGTGAAACTTTATCTTTTCTCATTGCATATGTCCAAAAAAAGTGTCAACCAATACACAGAGCACGGGAATCTTGGGGGTGATTTTGGAGAGATCCATCCGAATCAGGTCATATTTTTAGGGGTGTGTGGTTAGGGTTCCACCCCTTTACTCTCTTCTTTGACCACAAAAGAGGGATGGATCCTACCACAAGCCGTAATACAACCACAAGCAAAATCGAAAACCCGTATACAGGGTCACGCCAGCACCGTTTTGGTTCCGGGCGGGGAGACCCGCGCTTTCAGCCATGCTGGCCTACATTTCAAATGCGATTGCCCTGGTTCCGGGTGATCGGGGCAGGTAGACGGGCCGTTGCTTTTTGCCGTTGCTGTTTTTTTGCCCGAAGGGCATCATGTCCTGGATATCCTCTCAACAAGGAGAGACCGTGGAACCGTTGCGCCAAGTCTATCGGGTGGGAGGCACTGTCCGTGACACCCTGTTGAATCTCCCCGCCCTGGATCGGGACTGGGTCGTCGTGGGGGAGACCCCCCAATCCCTGCTCGACCGGGGCTTTATCCAGGTGGGGGCGGACTTTCCCGTCTTTTTGCACCCCGACAGCGGCGAGGCCTATGCCCTGGCCCGGCAAGAGCGCAAGACGGGACCGGGATATCGCGGCTTTGTGACCCAGGCCGCCCCGACCATCACCCTGGAAGAGGATCTGGCCCGCCGGGATCTGACCATCAACGCCATGGCCATGGACGAAACCGGACGGATCATTGACCCCTTCGGTGGTCAGCACGACATCCAGAACCGCCTGTTGCGCCACACCTCCCCGGCCTTTGCCGAAGATCCCTTGCGGGTGCTCCGGGTGGCCCGTTTTCTGGCCCGCTTCTGGGATCTGGGCTTTCGGGTCGCCGACGAGACCCTGGCCCTGTTGACCACCCTCTCCGGCTCCGGTGAGTTGCAAACCATCGCGGTCGAACGGATCTGGCAGGAGACCCACAAGGCACTGGAAACCCCCAACCCGTTGGCCTATTTTGACCTGCTCCATCAGTGCGGTGCCCTGGCGGTGTTGTTTCCCGAACTCACCGCCCTGATCGGCATCCCGCAACCGGTCAAATATCATCCCGAAGGGGATGTCTGGCAACATACCCGTCTCGTCCTGGCCCGTGCCACCCGGTTGAGCAGCGATCCCACCGTCCGTTTTGCTGCCCTTCTCCACGATCTGGGCAAGGCCACCACCCCCGCTGACCACTGGCCACACCACTACGGCCACGAAAAACGCGGGGTGGCCCTGGTCCACGCGCTGTGCGACCGCTTGCGCATCCCCACCGCCTTTCGGACCCTGGCCGTGGCCGTGGCCCAATACCATCTGCAGTGCCGCTGGCTGCCGGAGATGACCCCCCAAAAGGTGGTGCGTCTGCTGGCACGACT
>CAIWLA010000660.1 GCA_903913345.1 uncultured Magnetococcales bacterium
GATGCCTAGGATGGACGGTTTGGAAGCAACCAGAATTATCCGAAAACTGCCGGGCTACCGGAATATACCCATCATCGCACTGACGGCCCATGCGATGAGGGCGGATGTGGTCAAGACCATGGAGGCGGGGTGCAACCTGCACGTGACCAAGCCCATCACCAAAAATCATCTGATCGATGCCATCAAAAAGTCTCTTTAGCGGCCCTTTGGTATCAGGGGTCCAGGGGGATTATCCCCCTGGTGGGGTCCAGGGGCAACGCCCCTGGTGGGGTCGGGGGCAAAGCCCCCGTGTTTTTTCCTAAAAGGTTTCAAACACATCGTCGGTATGGCTGTTCCCGGCATGGGCCAATTGGCGGACCGGAGCACGTGGTCCCGGCAGACCCGGCCTGGCCCGTTTCTTGTGTGCCGTTGAGGGTGCCGTCCTGGCCAACCTCTCCTCCTGACCGGTCTGGAAAAAGCGGACCGCTTCCGCCAGGGCCTGCGCATTGCCGCTCAACCCGTTGGCCGTCTCCGCCACTTCCGTCGATATGCCGGCATTTTTCTGGATCACCTGATCCAGCTCCTGCACCGCATGGTTGATCTGACCCACTCCTTGGCTCTGTTCCATCGAAGCGGTCGAAATTTCCTGGACCAGGGCGGCCGTTTTCTGAATGTCTGGGACCAATTTATCGATGATCGCCCCCGCCTGCTCCGCTATCTGGACCGAGGAGGCGGAGAGATGGCCGATCTCCCCGGCCGCCGTCTGACTGCGTTCGGCCAGTTTGCGCACCTCGGCCGCCACCACCGCAAACCCCTTGCCGTGCTCTCCAGCCCGGGCGGCCTCGATGGCGGCATTCAAGGCCAGCAGATTGGTCTGCCGGGCAATCTCTTCGATGATGGAAATCTTGCCCGCGATCTCTTTCATGGCCGCCACGGCCCGCTTGACCGCCTCGCCCCCCAACACCGCATCCTGC
The DNA here is from genome assembly GCA_903913345.1 of uncultured Magnetococcales bacterium. GTDB lineage: Bacteria > Pseudomonadota > Magnetococcia > Magnetococcales > Magnetaquicoccaceae > Magnetaquicoccus. The sequence continues at coordinate 954 of CAIWLA010000660.1, forward strand.
GCGGCCTGCTGGGATATTTTGCCCGTTACCTGGGCATTGTCCGTGTTCTGGGCAATGTTGCTCGACATTTCCTCCATGGCGGAGGAGGTCTCCTCGATGGAGGCCGCCTGGGTCGATGCCCCATCCGCCATGACCGCCGAGGTTTCGACCAGTTCCAGACTCTCTTCATGCACCGCACCGGAGACCTGCTGGATGGTGATGAAGGCCTCCCGCAGTTTGTTGATCACCTTGTTGAGACTCTCGGAGACCCGCCCGAACTCATCCCGGCCCCGCATCCGACATTGTCGCGTCAGATTGCCGGTCTCCAGATGGTCGAGCAGGGCCGCAAACCGGGCCACCCGGCCCATCACATAGGAGATGGAAAACCAGGCCACCAACACCCCCGCCAGCAGACCGATGATGGCCAGCCCCAACGCCTGCCTGCTCACCACCCCTTCCCGCTCCTGGGTGGTCGCTATCCCCTTTTGGTTGTCCGCTCTGGCATCCTCCAGGACGGCCGCGATCGGTTTTTCAATGGCATGAACGGCATTCTTCATCTGTCCTTCCTGCTCCTTGATGCGCCCGTCCGCCGCCACCATCGCCAGAAAGGCCGTCTGGTATTCCGTCAACAGGGTGAGCAGCTTTTTTTTGTTTTCCCCTTCCACCTGGGAATGTTCGATATCCTGCGCCAACTGCGTCACGGTCGTCTGCCACTTTTTGACATATTTTTCATCCCCCCGCGCCATGTAATCCTTTTCATTGCGCCGGATCAGCAGATGATTGCGCCAGATATTCCGCACATACAGCGCATCCAGAAACCGCTCCATGACATGGGCGGTTTCACTCAACTGCCGGGCGGTTTCCAGCGTGGC
>CAIWLA010000661.1 GCA_903913345.1 uncultured Magnetococcales bacterium
AATCACCGGATCGGCCCAGGCGATGCGGGCCAAGGCACTCGCGCTCACTGTCTCCGGCACAGTGGTGGATACCTGTGGCACGGGTGGCGATGGCTCAGGCACGTTTAATATTTCCACGACCGCCGCCTTTGTGGTCGCCGCCCAGGGTATTGTCGTGGCCAAACATGGCAACCGCGCCCTCTCTTCCAAAAGCGGATCCGCCGATCTGCTGGCCGCTTTGGGGGTGAATATTGATGCGGAATTGTCCGTGGTGCAGCGGTGTCTGGCCGAGGTGGGGATGGGATTTCTCTTTGCTCCCCGCCATCACAGTGCCATGCGCCACGTGGCCGGACCACGCCGGGAATTGGCCGTGCGCACCCTCTTCAACCTGCTCGGCCCCCTGACCAATCCGGCCAATGCCGCCTTCCAATTGGTGGGTCTCTTTGCGGACCACTGGGTTGAACCCATTGCCCACGTCCTGGGGCGGTTGGGGGTGCAACATGCCCTCGTGGTCCATGGGGCCGATGGCCTGGATGAAATCACCACGACGGACAAAACCCACGTGGCCGAGTTGCACGAAGGGGGGAGGGTGGTCTCATACACCGTGGAACCGGAACAATTCGGCCTGACGCGTGTCCATCCGTTGGATCTGCATGGCGGGGACGCCGCCGCCAATGCCATCCTGACGCGGCGGGTGCTGAGCGGTGAAAAAGGGGCGCACCGGGATATTGTGCTGCTCAATGCCGGGGCGGCGATCTATGCCGCCCGGCGGGCGGACACCCTCGCCATCGGGGTCGAAATGGCCGCCGAGGCGATCGATTCAGGACGGGCCAGCCACTGCCTGGAGCAGTTGATCGTCGTCTCCAACCAGCCCTGCCCGACTCTCCCATGAACCGATCTTCCCGTCATATTCTCGACCAGATCATGGCCCGCAAGCACGCAGAGGTCGTCGCAGCGCGTCGTCAGGTTCCCGAGTCACAACTGCTGCGACAGGTGGGGGAGGTGCCGCCAGTACGCGGTTTTGCCGCCGCGTTGCAGGAGACGGTTCGGTCGTGCCGGGACGGAACAGGGCAAAAGCCGGCAATCATTGCCGAGATAAAACGCGGATCGCCTTCCAGGGGGCGGATCCATCCCGATCAGGAGGGTCTGTTTCTGCCCGCCCGGATTGCCCAAGGTTATGCCAGACATGGGGCCACCTGTCTCTCCTGTCTGACCGATCGGGATTTTTTTATGGGGGATGATGCCTTTCTGGCGGCCATTCGACAGGCGGTTTCGTTGCCCGTCTTGCGCAAGGATTTTGTCTTTGATCCCTATCAGGTGATACAATCCAGGGTTCTGGGGGCGGATGCCATTTTGCTGATTCTGGCCGTCCTGCAAGGCGATCAGGCCCTGGAACTGGAAGCCACCGCACGGGAATTGGGATTGGATGTCCTGGTGGAGGTCCATGACGAGGCGGAGTTGGATCGGGCGCACGACCTGAAAACCCCTTTGATCGGCATCAACAATCGTGATCTGAAAAGCTTTGTCACCTCCCTGGACACCTCCATTCGCCTAGCCGGTCGGGTGGAGCCGGGAC
>CAIWLA010000662.1 GCA_903913345.1 uncultured Magnetococcales bacterium
CCGGGAGGCAACCGAACCGACCATCCTGATTGAACTCGACCTGCGCCTCCCGATGGCGGGCGCGGAGAGATCCGTCACCTATCATCTTGAAATCACACGGGATGGCCACAAAACGGTCGTGGCACGGGAGATCGTCTGCTGTCAACCCGATCACCATGGCCATCCCTTCCACTGCCTGGATTTCAACCGAGGCAGCGGCTACGCCATTGTCAATGAGGGGCATTTCAACCAGAAGACAAGAAAAATAAAATATCGGAACAGGAGATTGGACAGGTCTGACCAGTTGGCTGTTCAGAGCCTCGGTCAATCTCTGCGTTTCCCGATGGCCCACCACCTGCGGCAACAGATGCTCAACTGGCATGTCGCCGCTTTTTATAGCGACGCCACGGTGTTGACTCAATATCGCCATCCGGTTCCCCATCCCCTTTTGTGTCTCAAATGGCCGGAAAGGCCACATCCGCCTCAACAGCTCCGGGCCACGCTCGACACCTTTCGGGCCTATGCCCAACGGGGCGGACAGCTTCTGGTGGCAACCCATTCACCCGAATTGTTGGAGGCCGCCCGGATAGAAGAGGTTTTCTGGCTGAACAAGGGACCAAACGACTCGCACATTTTTCGTGCGGCGGACGATTCACAACTGGTTGCCTATGCGCGGGAGGGGGACGGATTGGGATTTTTGTGGAGGCACGGCTTTTTTCTGGCACCCAGGCCCTGACCAAAAAAGCCGTTTTTTAAAAATGGAGCGGGCGAGGGGAATCGAACCCCCGCCTTAAGCTTGGGAAGCTTAGGCCCTGCCATTAGACGACGCCCGCTTGATGTGATACCCTATTCTAACGCAATATTTTCCCAGGTCAACAGTCGGCTGCAGATAGGGCCAACCGTTTTTTAAATGGAGTCGCATGCCATGTTTCCCAAAACCCCCGCCATCACCCTTTATGATCCACTTGGTGACCTTCTCGGTGCCGGAGATGGCCATTTTACCTACACTTTCGACGATGCTGTCAAACTGGCGGGCCACGCCTGCCCCACCGTGGCCGGGGCCTTTTTACTGGCCAGGAGGGCATTGGAACTGCTCTTTCCGGGAGAGACACCCGTCCGGGGGGATCTCCGCATCACCCTCCACGGCGCAGTGGATCAGGGAGTCAATGGCCCCATCAGTCAGATTTTTACCCTCTTGACCGGTGCTGCCGCCCAGAATGGTTTTCACGGCCTCGCCGGACAGTTTGTCCGCAGCCACCTCCTGCACTTCGAGGCGACGGCCCTCCCCGCTCCTTTCCTCTTTGAACGCCTCTCCACGGGACAAACCGTCCGACTCCTCTACTCCGCCGAGGCCATCCCCTCCTCCCCCCGCGTGGCGGAATTGATGCCTCTGGTCCTCTCCCGCCGGGCGACCGAGGTCCAACGGGAACAATTCCGTGCGGCCTGGCGACAACGGGTGATCGACATCCTCGCCGATGAGGGCGTACACACCATTCGCTCGGCATGAAAGAGACTGTTTTTGATCCCGTTTTTGATCAAAAGGCGGATATTCTTGTCCTCGGAGCCGGGGTGGCCGGACTCAGTGCGGCCCTCCGGTTGGCCGATGCCGGACGGCAACCTCTGGTCCTGGAGGCCGCCCCAGCCCCTGGCGGTCGTGCCCGTTCCTGGTTCGACCCCACCTGTGCCGAGGAGTTGGATAACGGACCCCACCTGTTGATGGGGGCCTACACCCATACGTTGCAACTGCTGAACCGCCTGGGCACCCGCCACCAACTGCTGGAGGAGTCCACCCCCACCTTCACCTTTTGGGATGCGACCCACGGCGTACACCGGTTGACCTGCCCAGACTGGCCTGCCCCCTGGCATCTTCTGGCCGCTCTCGCCCGTTTTCCCGCCCTTTCACTCTCCGATGGGCTGGCCGCCCTGCGGCTGGCTCCTGACCTGCTGTCCCACCCGTCCCGGCTGGAAAAACAGAGTGTGACCCAATGGCTCACCCGCCATCGGCAGGGTGAGAACCTCTGTCAGCGACTCTGGTATCCCCTCTGCCTGACGACCCTCAACGAACCGCCCGGCTCCGCCAATGCCGCCCTGTTTGTCACGGTCCTGAAACGGCTTTTCCTGGCCGACCGCGGGGCAGCCCGCCCCCTGCTGCCCGCCATACCCCTCTCCCGACTCTTGATCACCCCCGCTCAGACGGCCATTCAACAAGCGGGTGGCTCCGTGCGGTGCCGATGCCGGGTTCGAGAGTTGACCTTTGCCGATCGTCGCCTCCAGGCCGTGCATACCGACCAGGGCAGCTGGCTGCAACCCAGGGCGGTCATCGCCGCCCTGCCCCCGGCCGCTTTGGCGCGCCTGATTCCGGAGTGGGCGACCCGCACCCGGATGACCGCGCTGCGCAATGCACCCATTGTCTCCGTCCACCTCACCTATGACTACCCGGCCACCCTGCCTGCGGCCTTGATCGGCTTGCCCCAGACCACCAGCCAATGGTTTCTCGATCGCAATATCATTCAAGGATTGCCACCATGCCACACCAATGGACGATTCACGGCCGTCCTGAGCGCGGCCTATCGGGAACGCACCTGGTCCCCCGCCCGACTGATTCAGGCGGTCCATCAGGATCTCAGCCGCATGGTACCGGCATTGGCCCATCAGACCCCCCAGGCGGCGCGGGTCATCAAGGAGCATCAGGCCACCTTCGCCGCCTGGCCCGACACCACCGCCTGTCGGCCCGTCAGCCAGACCCCCTGGGACAATTTTTGGTTGGCGGGCGACTGGACCGCCACGGGATTGCCCGCCACCCTGGAAGGGGCCGTACAGTCCGGCGTGGGGGCAGCAGAAAAAATCCTCGATTTGTTGGCCCATGAACGGTAGAATCGGGAGGTTGTCCAGGAGCGACACCCTTTCCCCTTCACGATGGAACCATCCATGCGCCTATTCCATGCCAACCCCCATCCCGGGAGCTTCCCCATCGCCACCGCTCGACTGATGGTTGTTCTGCTTTTGCTGGCCAGCGGCCTGACCGGTTGCAGTACCACACCCGAAGCGGAAGAGGTCAGCAAACCGGCGGAGCAACTCCATGCGGACGGGGTCGAAGCCCTTCACAACAAACAGTACAAGACCGCCGTGGACCGTTTCCAGGAACTGGATCGCAAGCATCCCTTCTCCCCTCTGGCGGTCCGGGCACAGGTCAACCTGATCTATGCCCACTACAAGAAAGAAGAGTATGCGGATGCCATCAGCATGGCCGAGCGGTTTACCCGTCTCCATCCCAAACATCCGTATGTCTCGTATGCCTATTACATGCGCGGACTCTCCTTTTACCAACAAATTTCCAGTGCCACCCAGGATCAGAACAATACCCGCGAGGCGATGACCGCCTTTCAGGAACTCGTCTCCCGGTTTCCAAAGAGCGATTATGCCTGGGAAGCAAAACAGATGGTCGTGTTGTGCAAAGATCGACTGGCGGAACAGGAGATGGTGGTTGCCCGCTACTATCTGGACCAGGAGGAGTATATCGCCGCCATCAATCGTTTCAGTCAAGTGATCTCCAATCCCATGTACAGCACCACGCCTTATCTGGAAGAGGCCCTGTTCAGTCTGGTCCTGGCCTCCAAACGGTTGGGACTGGTGGAAGAGGCCCGCAACTATGCGGTCATTCTGGGACACAATTTTCCCGATCAACCGTTCTACCGGCAAGCCTTGGCCTTGCTGGAAAGGGATCAAAGCCCCTCTCGTTCGGAGTTGGCCGATTTGCGTCAGGGCGTCAATCAAAAGAGTGCTTTGGGGCGTCTCTTCCAGGGTGTGGCACCCGGTCTGGCACCCACACAAAAAGATCTGTAACACCTCCTGCTGTAATCCTTCCGGTTTTTTCCTCTCCTGATGGGATGGTAGCCTCTGCATTGGCCTGGGGGGCTGCCCCCCCGACCCCCGGTTTGGGGGAATGAATGGCTGTTGCACACAACATAAGGCAACCATCCATGACGACAATCCATTTTGGTACCACCAAACCCATTGCCCTGTGGAACCGGGCGATTCAAACCGACTTCAAGACCTTTTTCCTGAACCTGGCCGAGGGTGCCCTCCACCTGACCACGCATGAGTGGAAAGAGGCGGCCAGCAATGCCCTGGAGGCACTGTCTGCCATCGGACTCGCTCCGGACGACTGCGGGGCACGGGCCTGGCTGTTGATTCATCGTGCCCTGACGGAGGCGGTCTTCCAGCTGGCCGAAGAGAGTGCCCTCTCCTCTCCCCAGCCTCTGATCGACCCGGAAAGCTGGGTGGCCTCTCTTGAATTGGACCAAACCCTGGAACAACACCCGTTCAGTCTGGATCCCCATTTTTTTCTCCATCCCGAACGCTGTCCCCTTTTGGCCCATCTGGATCGCCCCCTGCGGCATTGGCTGGAGGCCAACGGCCATGATCCGGCTCGGGCCAGGGCCATCAGCCAACGTCTGCCCAGTTATTTTGTCTGCGCGCTGAACCATCAATGGCGCAAAAAACCGGAGGAGTATCTCTGTCTGCAACAGGTCGTGGAGACCCCCTTCACCCAGGCCGCAGAGCGGGAACAGGGGTGGAACCACTATCGGGCATGGTTGCAAAAACAGGTGGATGAACCTCTATTGGGTGGCCCTTTCTCCTTGCGCACCCTCCATATCCCTCTGCGCGGCGGCACCAGTGGACCTTGTCAGCACCATACGGAGTCCGGTGACTGGCACCCGTGCACCCTAGTGGTCGATCTGCACACCGCGTTGATGGATTGGGTACACGAGGCCCATCCCGGTGATGCCGTCCGACTGTTGTGTGGGGGAGCGGGAACGGGCAAGACCACCAGTGCCAAACTCTTTGCCGCCGCCGTGGCCGGTGAGGGGACCATACCCGTTTTGTTCATCCCGTTCCATCTGTTGCCAGGGCCGCTGGATCTGGTCCAGGCGGTCAAGGCGTTTGTCGCCGCCGATCCCTATTGTCACCGTTACAGTCCATTGGAGGAGAGAGAGGGCCAGGAACGGCTGTTGCTTATCCTGGATGGCTTGGAGGAGTGGGCGATGCATCATGCAGAGGCCACCGTGGCCTCCCGGCAATTTGTGGAGGCGGTATGGCAGACCACGGACCAATTCAACCAACGGGAGAGCCGTTTGCAGGTATTGATCACCGAGCGTACCCCCCTCTGTTGTGCCAGTACCGACCTGTTTCGCCTGCCTGGGCAGATGATCCACCTGCTTTCCTACCATCCAGAAGGGGAATCCCATGGCCAACCGGATCCGGATCCGGTGTGGCGGGTGGACCAACGACCGTTGTGGTGGGCCGCTTATGCCCAGGCCAAAGGCGAGCCGGAATCCGACCGACTGGCCCCCTTCCAGATGGATGAACTGGCGGAGATCTCTGCCCATCCCCTGATCAACCATTTGCTTGCGCTGTGGATTGAAGAGGGTCGTCCCGGTTTGACCCAGGAGAAGGGATGCCATCTCTTCTACCAGGAGGTTCTCTCTGCCCTGTTCAAACGGTCGTATGCAGGCGGACGCAATCCGGCCACCAGGGGACTGGAAGAGGTGCCGTTTGCCCGCCTGTTGGAGGCGGTGGCGACGGCGGTTTGGCATGGTCATGGCTGGACGGCCACGATAACCGAGATGGAGACTTATTGTCGGCCCCTTTGGCCGCCAACCCGCACAGGCCGTCCCGGTCCGGGTTCCAGGGAGGATATTGTGCGGCTGTTGACCGCCTTTTGTTTTCGCATGGCCGGTTTTAATCCCAGTGGTGAAGAGGCGTTTGCCTTTCTTCATCATCGTTTTGCCGAATTTTTTGTGGCCCGGCGCGTGGTCCGTTTGCTCCATCAAATGAGCAACCAGCTCAAACGATTTCGGGCCAATTCCGACCAGGGGTGGAGCGAAACCACGGCCCTGCTCCATTGGCTTGACCTGTGCGGTCCCACCGAACTGGATGAGGGGATTTTTCTCTTTTTAGGTCGAGAGTTGGCCCTGTATTCGCCACGGACCGTCTGGGGATGGCAAAAGCAGGTGGCGCATCTCCTTGGTCATCTCTTGAAGAGTGGTTTGCCCATGGCCAGACGGGGCATGACCAGCCACAAGCGGATGGAAAGGGAGGCGCGTCATGCCGAACTGGCGTTGCTGGCCGTCCTGAACGGAGCGGCCCGCCACACCGGTCGCCGATCACCCAGATGGGTGGGGGAGGCAACGGCCTTTGGGAGTTGGCTCCACCGTCTGCGGCGGCAACGCACCCTCTCCGATCCGGGCAGTCGGGCGTTGGCCTGGCTGGGTTATCTGGATCTGTCCGGGGTGGTGTTGCGTTTGGCCGATCTGTTCGGGGCCGATTTGCAGAATACGGACCTGCGCGGGGCTGATCTGTACTGGGCCAATCTGGGCCAGGCCAATCTACAGGGGGCCGATTTGCGGGGAGCCAATCTGGAAAAAACCAATCTGGAGGGTATCCAGCGACAGCATGCCAAAGGGCTGGCGGTCGAAAAGGGATCGTCCTGATCCCTTTTTTTTATTGCGGGTCCAGGGGGATCATCCCCCTGGTGGGGTCCGGGGCGAAGCCTAAGTCCATTTACCGGGGGAAATAATCTCCCCCGGACCCCCATCATTATTTCTTGGGTGCTTCCTTTTTGGGTGTCTCTTTTTTCGGAGCCTCTGTTTTGGGTGGTTCTGTCTTGGGCGGTTCGGGTTCCGGGGTGACGCTGGGATCCTCGCCCAACACCTCCTGCAAGATCCATTCATACCGTTGCCGGGCCTCTTTGAGGATGGCCTCCACCTCTGCCTGTTGGGACGACATGCTGAAGTAGGCCTTTCCAAACAGAGACATGGCCTTCAAGGCACTGAGTTTTTTAAACGCGCCCCAGGCCATCACCTTGTGGGCAGCCGGGTGGCCGGCCAGACGACCGTAGGCCTGCACACATTTTTCCACATCGCCCATTTCATAGATGCCCATGGCCAAAATTTTACCGGCCATGGAGTTGCCCCGCATGAATCGACAGGCTTTGATCAGCAAAGGCTCCCGGCTTTTGGCAAATTTGGTCCGATGCACCAGTTTGACGACCAGGATTTCACCCGCATCGCTGCCATCGCTGATATATTTTTCCAGGATGACCACCACGGCGTTGATATCCGCCACGCGGGTCAGTTCCAGGGCGAGGATGGCCGAGGCCTTGGCATTGTTTTTACAGAAGGAGAGGCCGCGCACCATCGGCTCGACCCCCACATCCTTGCGATTGGCCACCCCGGAGGCCAACGCGACGATGCCGGGGGAAGAATCATCGAGCAGATTCATCGCCTCCAGCATTTGTTCCAGGCTCCCTTTGCGCATGATTTCCATGGCCCACATCAATTCGGCATCGGGTTGACCCCGTGGTGCGGCGGCAATGGTGCGAATCATGTGATTGACCGTCCCCTGTTCGGCAATCCCCTTGGCCAATGCCTCATAGGCCGTCGGACTGATGGTGGCGTAACGCAGGGCCTCGATCAACGGATTGACCCCACGCTGGGCGACAATACCGGCCACCAGATCCTCGACCAGATCCCGTCGGTTGCTCACTTTGCTCAAGGCTTCCAACAGGGAGGGGGGCTTGGCATCCTTGTGGTTCAGGATGGCGGTCACCAGTCGTTGCTGTTTGTCCAGTTCGTTTTTGACCTTGTCCAA
>CAIWLA010000663.1 GCA_903913345.1 uncultured Magnetococcales bacterium
CGATCTAGGGCATGGTCACTCAAAGCTCTCTGCGAACCGGAAATCTCGGCTGCCCTCCTGTTTGCTGGCGGGCTGCGCAACCGCGAGGCCCAATCTTTCACCGTGCATGGACAAAAATCATTTTTTCAACATTTCAGTGATATCGATGGTCGCCGTGGTCACCCCGACAATCTTTCCGAAATCATCACGCAACGGTTCGGCGGAGACCTTGCAGGTCATGGAACCCTCCAAAGTGGGCAACACGATCACCTCCTGTTCCCCCTTTCCGCTTTCCAGAACCGTGCGTTTCAGTGCGAGCAGTTGGCGCATCCCCACATGGTCCGCGATTTCATCGTCGCGCTTGCCGATAAAATCGGCCATCTTGAAATTCGGATCGGAATGATAGACCCAGGTGTACCGCAAGGCCTCATCCACATTGGAGACCGTGATGCCAAGCGGTGAACTCTTGAGGGCGACCTTGAAACGCTCTTCACTCAGGCGCAGGTTGCGCTGAATGTTCTTGATTTCGGCAATATCGACAAAGGCGATCACGACCCCTTCGATCACGTTGTTCACCGTGCGGTAGGGTCGCACCCGGATGGAGAGCCACTGCCCTTCTTCCGTTTGGGTCTCAAATTCCTCTGGAATCAAGGATTCCAAAACCTGCTTCGCGCATTGGGAGAGGTTTTTTCCCTTCAGGTTGTTGACCAAATGCTGGATCGGACGGCCAATATCCCCAGGAATCAGATGGACAAATCGGGTGGCGGACGGGGTAAAGCGCACCACATTGAGACTTTCATCCAAGAAGAGGGTGCCAATTTCGGTGCTGGCCATCAGGTTGACCATGTCATTGTTGGTCTTGGCCAATATAACGAGTTTTTCCTCATATTCGGCGTTGACCGTGGCCAGTTCCTCGTTGACCGATTGGGACTCCTCCTTGGCGGTTTCCAACTCCTCATTGGCACTCTGCAGTTCCTCGTTGGAGGCCTGCAGTTCCTCATTCATGGACTTCGACTCCTCATTGATGGATTCCAACTCTTCGATGGTGGTCTGGAGGTACTCTTTGGTGGATTCAAGCTCTCTTTCCAGGTCGATCAATCGATGATCTCCCTTTTTCCGCGCCGTTCCAGTCGGTTCCATCCTGGTCGTCGGGTGTAATACAGCACCCAGATCCTCAAAAATCACCCACGACCACCCTTTCATGGTGTCAGGAGAGAGAATGGGTTCAACAACCAGGTTGACCCAATGAAAATGGCCATTGGTCTTTACTTTGAGGGCGTCGCAGCGGACAGTCTGCCGGGTGGTCTTGGCCTTGCGCAAAGAGGAGGCCAGGTCGAGGACCAAACCTTCCCTGGCCAGCTTGACAATATTCCAGTGGGTATCCCCCGATGTCGCCTCCAGGTATTGCCCGGTATGGCCGTGAATGTACACGACATCATAATGGTCATTGACCATCAGGCAGGTGGGCGTGTGGGCATCCAGCAGGTGCTGCTCCGTCCATTCCTTGAATCCCGGGACTCTTTTGGCCATCTCCAGGCCCGACTTTTTGGCCACATTCGATTCCTCCCCCCTGGGAATGGCCAATGCGGTAAAATACTGGTTCATGGGATATGTCTGTGGTTTGTGCTGATATATCTTCCATTTTCGGTCAATGTCGGTATAGGCGAAGGCCGATTCGCCGGTGGTTTCCGAGCTACCCAAAAAGAGGAAGCCGTTGGGGTTTATGGCATAGTGAAACGTGGCGTGGACCTTTTTTTGTAAAATGGTCCCCATGTAAATCAACAGGTTGCGGCAACTGATTAAATCCATATTGGAAAATGGGGGATCCCGGATGACGTTCTGGGAGGCGACGACCAGCATATCCCGAATGGTCTTTTTGATCCGATAATGGTCGCCTTCCAGGGTGAAAAAGCGTTGCAACCGCACGCTGGAGACATCCACGGCAATGCTGTCCGGGTACAGCCCGCTGCGGGTGATCTCAAGGCCTCGGTCGTCGATATCCGTGGTAAAAATCTGGACGGGATACTCCTGGTTCAGCCTTTCCATCTGCTCACGGATCAGAATGGCGATGGAATAGGCCTCTTCGCCGCTGGCGCAACCCGGCACCCAAATGCGGATGGGCTTGCCCTCCTCGCGGTTTTCGAACAATCGGGGCAGCACCTTCTCGGCAAGGGTCTCAAAAGCATCTGGATCACGAAAAAAGTTGGAAACCCCGATCAAAAAATCCCGGAAGAGTGCCATGACCTCTGCGGGATTGGCCTGGAGGTAGGTGACATACGCCCCGATTTTTTGCATCTGATGGACCGACATGCGCCGTTCCATGCGGCGCAGGATGGTATTTTCCTTGTAGAGGGAAAAGTCGTGTCCCGTCTGGACGCGGATGAGAAGGAAAATGGGGTTCAGTTGACCCCGGTGACTCTCCTCTTTCGCCTCTTTCGAGTAGGCTCCCAGGGGAGATGGGATCAGGTTTTTGCTGAATTTGAATCTGAAAAAGCGGATCAGTGCCTGAGGCATCTGTTCCGGGGGTAAAACCAGGTCAGACAGGCCCGTGTCGATGGCACTTTGCGGCATGCCGTTAAATTTCGCGCTCTCTGGATCCTGGGTGATCACCAGACCCCCGGCCTCCTTGATGGCCTTGAGGCCCAGAGTACCGTCTGTGCCGGTTCCAGAGAGAATGACACACGCGGCATGATTGCACTGATCTTGCGCCAGGGAGCGAAAAAAATGGTCGATGGAGCGGCTGCGGACTTTGGGTTCCGGCAGGTCCGTCAAGTGCAAAACCCCGTGCAGAATCTCCAGATTATGGTTGGGTGGGATGATATAGACGGCGTTGGTTTCGATGGGTGTGCTGCCTTGCACCTGCAAAACAGGCAGGAGGGTATGATTCTGGATCAGATCAGGCAGGATGCTCTGGTGGCTGGCATCCAGATGCTGCACCAGGACAAAGGCCATGCCGGTGTCTACAGGCAAATGGCCGAAAAAGGCCTGGAATGCCTCAAGCCCACCGGCTGAAGCACCAATACCGATAATGGGAAATTTTCCAGGCGGTTCCTGCATCGCCATTTTCTGGGGCACCGGATGGTTCTGGACCGTCTCCCCGCCAGATGGTCCCGGTTCCTCATGGGGGATTCCAACCACCGAATGGGTGGCAGAGTTATCCGCATCATCCATCGGGATCCGGCCTGCATCCCTTTTTTTATTGGTCATGCCATTCCCGGTGAATCAAAGCGTTTGAAGGATATCCTGCCTTCTGTGCAGATCGGCCAAGACCTTTGGCCAGGGCAGTCATCTCCAGTCAACCGGCGATGGATGAAACCACCATCCATCGGCCAACAGACACAAAATATTCCTTGCCCTATAGGAGTATAACACCCTTCACCCCCCCGGCGTCATAGAAATATTTCAACCGTCTGGCGGCAGAAAGGGCCGTGCATCACGGGATATGAATGGGATGAATTACCAACCATTCCAGACAGATCTCGCACTCTTCATCGGTGATGTGGCCCGGTCACTCGCCATCGTTTCGGCAAGACCCATCGGGGAAGAGGTCTCCTGGGGGGAGATGAATCACCCCCAGGAATGGGCAACAGGACCAATACCGTCAAACGGATGTGGGCGTTGTTACGCTGCCCGCGCCTTTCTGGACACTCTTCACGACGAGGCTGCTTTTCTCGACCTTTTTGTCTTTCCGGATCTTCTGGTCAGATTTTACATTTTTTTTCAATTTCTTGGATTCCGCATGAGACATGAATTTTCTCCAGATTATGAAGGATGACTGGTTAAGGCCGTCTCGGCAGCCTGGATGATGTTGGCCTTGAGCGTTTTTTCGGCCAATTTCACAACGCAAGGCCCCAATGGCCGAAACGAATGATCTCGTTGGACACTGAAAATAACGAAACCTTGAGGGAATGTATATCGAGTGAATACTCGACAAAGAGTCTTTTTTTGGTGCGTCCGGCCGTCACAATGGGATCTCATACGGTCCCGCATTGTCCCCGCCTGTGGGATCGGGCAGCGTGCGGAGCCTGAAAATAAATCCGCCTTGTCGAGTAATCACTCGATATTATTTCCTCCTTGGGTTCCGTTATGCTCTTCAGTGCCATCAATGGGTAACTGTATTTTACGCTTTATCAGAGGATAACAGGGGCAGCTCAATGTAAAAAAGAATCACGACTCCAATAAAAATTTCCCCTCCTCTCCATGGCACGACGGATGGC
>CAIWLA010000664.1 GCA_903913345.1 uncultured Magnetococcales bacterium
CGACCGCCATCGGCCACGGAGCCAGGAGGCCGTCTCCTGAGCCATGAAGGTACCGATATTTCCCGGCAAAGCGGTCAGACTCTCTTTCCATGATTCGTATGGGATGGATTGGTCCGCATGGATCAGTCCGTGGACGAATGCGCATTGGGACCACTCCATGGCGTCTGGCTTGACCAGATACCGGATGAGCCAATCGAAGCTGTCGGATTGATGAATATTATGAATGGCATTCACGTTATATCTGTTGAAGAGCACTCCCAATTGCCCCGCCATGGGTGCCTGTTGCGGGGCAAGAAGTTGCTGATAATATGCCCCTTGATCCTTGATCCTGTTTTCTACATCCTTCCAGGAGAGTGACCAGACGCGAAACTTGCCAGACCGGATAATGGCCATGCGTTGTGCCATATCCATCCCAGCACGATGGCGGTGGTACAGATATCCATCCGTAAAAACCGCGATGGGTTTGGCATCCATATCGCGCCCGACAGGATGAAACAGGAAGTCGGCCTTGGAGGGGATCGTGACACCCTGATCCGGTCCCAGGTTGACTTGAGGCTCAATTTCCCAACGTTGTTCCCCAATGGTGAGCAGGTAACCGGGCTTGCCGCTGGCGGGCAACACCTTTTTGACCAGTTTGGCCGACAGCTCTCCCACATTGAAACGGCGCAGTGACTCAATGAAGCGGGCCTCCAGTTCGCTGTCGAAGAGGGCATTGACCGACACGCCTCTCAGGCCCTCGATACGCACCATGTTTTTGCGATGCTCAAGGATCTCTTGCAGGAGTTCAACAGCCGTATCCCGTGAAGTTTCGGCCATGTCGTAGCTGTTGCGATAGGCAAACAGGCAACGGTAACATCCATCCTTGTCAGGATCGTCATGGCAGGCGCAACCCCGAAGGCTTGTCAAGGCCAGGGCAAAGACCTCCATGAGAGGTTCCGGGGAACGCATCAACTGTTTGAGATAGCCGGTTCCGCCAGGCACGGTATCGAACAACACCAGATATCGTTTACGATGGACTGAATCGGAAACCGGTTCCTCTTGGACGGCTGTTTGCAGATGGTTGATATTCCCACCAAACTTTCGCTTCAGCCCCAGTTGCAAGGCGGCCACGAAGGAGTTCAATTTGGTCTGGGAGCCTGAAAAAGTGGTGACCGGCAGCAGCATGCGGATGGCCTCTGAGGAAAACTCCCGATAGAGATAGAGACACTCCACAATGTTCTTGTCACTCCCCTTGTCCCGTGCCGTACAGGTAAAGGTGTGGTCTCGCTCTGTTTTTGGATTAACCTTGCCGCAAAACTTGCAGACATGGAAGCCTTTTCGGTGCAATTCCAGGCCCGCAATAGTGATCTTGTCGCCTTCCACGCCCTGCAGTCCAAAATTGATTTCCCGGAAGGATGCCTTGCTCAGGAATTCAAACCCGAAGGGAAAATCATCGTCGTTGATCCTCCAGGCATCGGTGACGTGGCAATCCTCAAAGTCTACCAGGGTTTGCTTGTTGTAGAAGGATGGGGTGCGATCGTCGCTGTCATCACTGATCCGACTCTCCCGGTCAGAACAGGTGGCGAAAACTTGCCGCATGCGCAACATGAGACGCAACTGCCCGGCATCCGACCACATGGTGCTGCCGCAACGCGGGCATGTGGTGGTTTCCTTGTTGATACCCAACAACTCCGAGTGGGAGCAATCGGCACAAAAACGCCATCTCTCAATCTCGGATGATCCCATATCCACCTGGTCAATTTTGACCTTGCGACCGTCGGCGTAAAAGGTGTTCTCAGGGGCCAGTTCATCAATGGCACTGGAGGCGGATCTTTCATACTCATAGTGCCAGGTATCATACTGGCCACTCCCCTCACGTGGCTCGTTCTTGCGGCGGTAGATGATGGACTGGAGGACGACCCCGGCCTCGGGAAAGGCATAGTTGGGCAACAAACCTTCGTCTGTAAAAAAATTCAGGACATCCCGGTCGTTGATGGCCTTGACCAACTCCTGAAGGGCATTCCTCTCCCGCCGGATCTCTTCCAGTTCGTCCTCCTTGTTTTTCCCCGCTGCTGGATCCTGCTCTTTTTTGCGGATGCGTTCTCCCAGCAATTTTACCTTGCGCTGCAAAGAGTCTCTCTGTTTGCGCTGGCCTTGCAAACCATTGGTAACACGCCACGCCAGGCTTCCTTGCTTGTTGCCGTCCCCCTGAACAAACTCGGTGATATGGCGGATGGACTCCCCGTCCAGGGGTTCGGGAATGGTGAACAGCTCCAGAAACCCCTGCAACAGCATTGTCTGGTGGTTTTCGATGAACAGCATCAGATTGTTTGGAAAGCGGGTATGCACGGCCTTCTCCAGGCCATTGAGCACGCTGCCCAGCCTCTTGGGGAACACGGCATCCGAAATGCCCGATGAGACCCAGCGATCAAAGCAGAATGCACTGAATTGGCGTTCCAGCACTGCCGAGGCATTCAGAAAGACGCCTGGTGGTTCGACATGGCCCGCCAGCATGGCATCCGGTTCGGCGAAGAAATACAGATCGTGGGGACGACCATTGGCGATGGTGACCGTCAGGGCATTGCCGTCCCGTCGCCCGGCGCGACCGATGCGTTGCAGATAGTTGGTCTGGGCGGGCGGGACAGAGCAGAGAATGGCCGATGACAGGTCACCGATGTCAATACCCATTTCCAGGGTGGGTGTGCAGGAGAGCAGATTGGGATACCATGGTTTCCTGTCTCCCTCTTTGGCCTTGAATTTTCTCTCCAGTTCCTCCCGGTCATCCCGTTTAAGGAGCCCGGTATGTTCAGCCGAGAAGATGCGCTTGACATCTCCCTGGGCGTACAGCAGGCCATAATAGTCACGGCGGATTGGCCGCAACCGGTAGACTCCCCGGCAATTACTGCGGAGACACAGGGCACCGTCCCAGGAGTCTCCATCCGCTTCTTCAATGGTCGTGGAGTTGCCACATGCAGCGCAGGAAAACTCCACGACGGCTTGGCTGACGCGCAGTGCATCAGGCCGAATCCCCCAGACCCTGGCACCCTGGACCTCTTGCTGATCGAGGATACCAGCCTTGACCATTCCACCAAGCAACAGGCCGTAGAACCGGTCCATCTCGCTGCTGATAAAAAGCTCTCTTGTGCCAAATACCCGCTCGGCCCAGGCTTGATACCAAGTGCGCTTGTGTCCCTGACGTGCCACAGGCAGGTCAAAACGTTCTCCCATAATTCGATCGGCCAAAAAGGCGGGAGCGCGGGTGTGTGGGCCAAAGTCTGGCATCCACGGAATTTTATTTAACAGGACGGTGTTGCCTTTTCCCTCAATGTAGCCCTTCAACGCCGGGTGAATCACCGCACCCTGGTGCCGCATATGGAGGATCAGTCCCAGGAGAAAACGTCTCAGGGTGAGGGCATCCATCTCCCGCAGGGGGCCTATCTCATTGCGGAGTGGTTCCAGCAGGGTCTGAACAGTCTCGTCCATCAACTCCGAACGCACATGCACCGTGGCCGACAGCGTCTTCTCCAAGGTGCGTCCGATGGTGGCGTTAAAACCAAACTCGCTGATTGTCTCCCACCCAATCCTGTGCTCCACATCCTGGCGGAGAGAGGATCCTGTGGGCAATTTTCCGGTGTTTTTCAGGCGGTCAAAGTCCGCGAACCAGCCCATATTGGGAGCCAGGAAGGTGGCGATAAAGCTGTTTTCATCCATGTGTTGAAGGCAATGCCTGATAAAAGCCTCTGGCAGAGCCGACAAGGCAAGGCCATCTC
>CAIWLA010000665.1 GCA_903913345.1 uncultured Magnetococcales bacterium
CGCCTCTCCCACCTATCGCGCACTCCATGATCCCCACTATTCCGTCATTGCCAACCCGTATACCTTGGGCAGGCAAAACTGCACCGAATTTGTCCTGGATGTGCTGAATGCCGCCATCTATCAGACCAGTGATATTCACCAGATCAAGGCCAGCGAGCAGGCCTATTTTGTGGCCCAGCCGGTGGATGTCAATCCACTCAAACTGATCATGGGTTCCCTGTTCAGTGCCGAGGTCTCCACCGCCGATCATCCGGGTTCGCCCGTTACGGCGACGTTTGAAACGATCGGCGCGTTTTTGTTGAAGTATGATGTCGGAACGGAGGTGTTGACGGTCTTGCCGTGAATCCGGTGTCATCATGATGGGGGTCCGGGGGAGATGATCTCCCCCGGTGGGGGTTTGGGGGCAACAGCCCACAAGTCCTTTCAACTTCGCCCTGGCTCTCCGTGAAACTGAACGCTTTTGGTCGTCCTGCCCCTATTCGCCCTTGACGACCAATACCGGACAAGAGACCTTGCCCAGCAGCCGTTCCATGACACTGCCGATAAAGACCCGACCGAAACCCGTGCGGCCATGGCTGCCGCCCACCACCAATCCGGCCTGGCTGTTGTACGCCTCATCGGCAATGATGTCGGCAGGCGGGTGTCCCTCCAGTACCGCACCCTGCACCGTCACCCCGGACTTTTTGGCGTGTTCAACCGCCCGTTCCACGGCCGCGCCCGCGGCCTCAAAATGGGAAGGATTGCCTTTGTTCTCAACCACGGAAACCACCCGCAGCGGCAAACCGGACTCCTTGGCGAGAATGGTGGCTTCCGCGCTGGCCCGGTCACTGAACGGGGAGCCATCGGTGGCCAATAAAATGGAGGTGTTCCACAGGGATCCACCTGCCCTGGGGACCACCAGGACCGTGCGGGGTGATTGGGCGACAATGCGGGCCGCCGTATCGCCGAGCATCATGCGCGCCAATCCCCGCCGCCCCCGTCGTCCCATCACCACCAGATCGGCATGGGTCTCGACCGCCGCATCCAGAATTTCCTGATGGGGATTTTGTCCGTGCTTGATCAACAGGTTGCACGAGATCCCCTGCTGTTTCATCCGTTCCTTCACCTCATCGAGGGATTGCCGGGTGATCTTTTCCTGTTGTTGCACCAGTTCGAAGGCCAGAGGCTCCAATCCGGGATCGAACAACACCACCTGCATGACCGTCACCCGTCCCCCGAACCGCAGCAGGAAGGCGGCCGTCAACATTTCGGCACTTCTGGAAAATTCGGAGCCATCGGTCGCCAGGAGAATATTTTTGAAACGTCCCGTGGGTGGTGACGGCTGTTGTCCCTCATTCATAGCATTTTCTCCCTAATTTTCAATAGATTGACCGTCAAAAAGATTTCGTAAAGGGTGAAAATTCTCCCTTTTGTGCAGAAAGAATGGTGAAGTGAATACCAATATGGCCCAGTGTGTCAATGAAAATGAGACAATTTTTTCCAAACAACCGGGTTTCCCCCCCGATTTTTCTCTCCGCGCCTGTCAAGAGATCGACGGTGATTGCCCCCTTGAACACGTCACCAGGGCGATCTCCAGCCGGGTCAGAAAAATTATTTTTTCTCGATTGACATTCCTTTAACGTTCATTTAACTTTATAGAGCACCGGTCAACGTCCACACCGTGCGTGTGGTGGTGATGGTTGCAGGAAGGTCCATAAAACAGGCAGATGGACCATTACGGAACAACGGGGCGGTCTGATAAAACCGGTGACCGCACGGCTTTCAGGGGAGTCAATCGTGGCACAACAGACCAATCCACCCAACAACCTCGTCAAAGTCATCGGCTGGGGAACCGCATCGATTGCGATGTATGCCCTGCTCTTCATCTACGAAGCACAAATTCTCGACTGGTCCTCTCGTGGCAAGTGGTTTTTTGTCTTTCCCATTCTGGTTGCGTTTGCCTTCTCCGTTGTGCACGGCAATTTTACCGGTGAATTCTGGCGCAGTCTGGGCATCCGGGCCAGGCATTAGTCTCTCAAAAGTTTAGTCTCTCAAAAGTGTCGAACAAAAACGGTTTACGGTCGCAGACCGCATTGCCACGGGACAAGCGGGCGCGCTGCGTCATCCAAACAAAAAGGCAGGAATACTCTACATGGAATCCGTCAATTTTATACACCTGGATCCGACCAACGGCATCTATCTGTTTATCGTGGGGTTTGTCGGGGGATTGGTCAGCGGTTTTATCGGTTCGGGTGGGGCCTTTGTCTTGACCCCGGCCATGATGAGCCTGGGTGTGCCCGGCATCGTTGCGGTGGCCAGCAATATGTGCCACAAGTTTCCCAAGGCCCTGGTCGGGGCCATGAAACGGGCCAAATATGGCCAGGTGGATGTCAAAATGGGGTTGATCATGGGGGTCTCCGCCGAGGCGGGCGTGCTGCTCGGTGCCCATTATCAGGAGTCGATCAAGCAACACTTTGGCGATGCCGGTTCCAACCTGTACGTCTCCGTGGCCTTTGTGATCATTCTGGCCCTGGTGGGCGGTTTTGTCATGCGGGACACCATCAAGACCTATCGTTCCGGGATCTCGGAAGAGGAAAAACCTGGTCGACTGGCCCTGTGGGTTCAGAGTATCCATATTCCCGGCACCATGGTCTATTTCCCCTCTCTCAAGACGCGGATTTCAGTATTGTTCACCATTCCCCTCGGTTTTGCCACGGGCATGTTGGCTGCCACCATCGCCGTTGGGGGGTTTATCGGGGTTCCGGCGCAGATCTATGTCCTGGGGATGAGCAGTCTGATGTCGTCGGCCACGGAGTTGGTGATCGCCTTTGTCATGGGGGTCGGGGGGACCATCAAGTTTGCCTGGAGTGGTTATGTGGACATTCGCCTGGCCATGATCATCCTGGCCGGTTCGCTCTTCGGGATCCAGTTGGGGGCGATTGGCACCACCTACGTCAGGCCCTACGTGATCAAACTGGTCATGGGGGTGATCATGTTGACGGTTCTGGTCAGTCGTGCCCTGGTCATCCCGGTCTATCTTTCCCAACTGGAACTGATCACGCCCATGGCATCGGACACCATGAGCCTATTGAAAAATATCAGCTTTTTCATCATGATGCTGGCTTTGGCACTGGGGGCCGGGATTATCATTGTCGCCATGGTCAAAGGTCGGCGGGCGCATATGCAGCAGCAGTTGACTGGGGTGCGGGTGCCTGCCTGATCCGGTTATTGCGGGTCCAGGGGGATCATCCCCCTGGTGGGAGTCCAGAGGGCAAAGCCCTCTGGTGGGGTCCGGGGCGAAGCCCCATAAGCGTTAACCTAACGATTCCAAAGTTGGCATCTGGCGTTTTCGCTTCCTTGGTGAGTCAGCAAGCCAATCAATTATTTTATGCCAGTTTTCCATGACTTCCGTGAAACTGA
>CAIWLA010000666.1 GCA_903913345.1 uncultured Magnetococcales bacterium
AAACAGGCCAGGACACTGATCATGATGGCCACATATTTTTTGCCGCCCCCTTCATGGCCTTCGTGCCCTTCATGCCCACCATGGGCGGCTTCATGGATCTGCTCATGGGTTTCCAGAATTTCCATTTTTTTTCCTCGTTCGATAATAAGGGTGTACGCCTGTGCATCGGGCGCATTGGACACCAGAGACGGATTTCCTGTCAATGATTCTTCATCACAGGGTGTACAGGGTTTGGGTCCAGAGAATCACCCACCCCTGCAACCGGTCGGTCGTTTCCCGATGGTGTCCGCTGTCTCTCCCGGTTCTCCTTCGGCAACCTGTTGGATCGCCTTCAAAAAATCCTTTTTGCTGATCGGTTTTGTCAAATGGTCGTTACATCCAACGGCCAGGCTCTCGGCCTTTTTCTCGATGACCGCATGGGCACTCAAGGCAATAATGGTCATGGGAGGACGCCCCGACTCCCCTTCCCATTGCCGAATGGCACGGGTGGCGGCATAACCGTCCATGTTGGGCATCTGGATATCCATCAACACCAGATCAAACGGCTCCTCTCGCACCCGCGCCACCGCTTCCAGGCCATCATGGACCATCACCCAATGATGCGGCGTCTTTTTCAGGTATATCTGGAACAGCATCTGATTGTCCGGCGAATCTTCCGCCAGCAAAATGCGTAAAATTCGGGTGGATAAACCCGCCGTTGACTCCCCGGAGGCTGCGGGGAATAACGGGGTGTCCGCCAGACGCACGGGCAGGGTGAAGAAAAAGGAGCTGCCCTCTCCCCGCTGGCTCTCCACCCATAAACGCCCCCCCATGAGTTCCACCAACCGCTGGGAAATGGCCAACCCCAGACCGGTGCCGCCATACCGTCGCGCAATCCCGGAATCGGCCTGGGTGAAATGGTCAAAAATGCGCTGAATGTGTTCCGGGGCAATGCCAATGCCCGTATCGCGGACACAAAACAAAAGGGTTTCCGACTCCTGGGGATGCGGTGTCAGTCGCACAGAGACCCGCCCATGATCGGTAAATTTGATGGCGTTGCCCAGGAGATTGATCAACACCTGACGGAGCCGTCCATCATCACCCAGCACCGAGACCGGCAGGCCAGGGGTCACCTCCTCGACCAGGGTCAACCCCTTCTCCTCGGCCGCTATCCGCATCAGACAGACGGTCTCTTTCACGACCTGTCCGGGGGAAAAGGGGCGTTCAGAGATGGTGAAGCGTCCTGATTCAATGCGGGAAAAATCCAGCACATCGTTGATCACGCCCAGCAATGCCCGGCCCGACCGGTGCATGGTCTCCACCACACGACGCTGTTCGGCATCCAGATCGGTCTCCAGCAACAGGTCCGACATGCCCAGCACCACATTCATGGGGGTCCGTATTTCGTGGCTCATGCTGGCCAAAAATTCACCCTTGGCCCGGTTGGCCACCTCGGCGGACTCCTTGGCCTTGTGCAGGGCCGCAGCGGTCTCCGCCAAACGCCGGTTGCTGATCAGCAGCAGGAACGAAACGGCCAGAATCACCGCCACAGCCAGCAAAAAAAGGGCGATTGGCCAATGGTAGCGGCTCCAGATGTCGGCGAGGCGAAAGGAAGGGATGGTGTCATAGGGGGGCAGGCGCAGTTCCCGGACCAGACTTTCCACCGATTCATAGTTGGCTGGCAGGGTAAAGCCATTGATCCCGGCGGCTGTGGCCTCGGGACCGTCGGGGTTCATCGCCAACAGGGCGGCCAGAACCCGACCCGCCACGGCGGGTTCCACATGGGACAGGGCAACAAAAGGCCATTCTGGATAAAGATGCGTGGAGACAGCGAAGGGAAAACCGAACAATGGCTGGGCATTGAGAATACGGATGCGTTGGAGATCCAGGGTTCCTTCCCGCGCCATGGCATCCATAATCCCCGTGCGCACAAACCCGGCATCGGCCTGCCCGTGCAACACCGCCTGCACCACCCGGTCATGGGGCAGACCCGTGAACCAGATCCGCGCATCGCCCGGCAGGCGCACACCGGCACGAACCAGTTCCAGGGCCTGGGCCTGGAATCCACCCAGGGAAGTGTCATCCACGGCCACAATGGATTGGCCTTTCAGATCGGAGAGATGGATCAGGTCGGTCCGCTCCTTCAGGGCAAAGATGACCCCGCCAAAGGCCGAAAGGGAGAGGTTGTCTTTCCGGGATTCCAGGGTGGCCATCAGAGTACCGATGCCGTGCACCTGCCGTATCTGAATATAGTGGCTCGGATTGGTCAGGAGAAAATCGATGGCATGATGGGAGATGGCCTCTTCCATTTCCGGTACATTCAATGCCAGCAAGCGAACGCGCTGACCGGGCAGGTGTGCGGTCAGATAGTCGGCCAGGGGTTGCCATTGCTGGCGCATCTCCGCCTGGGGACGAAAGGCCAGGACCGCCAGGGTGATCTGCTCCTCGCGGGCGCACAGCGGGGCCATCCAACCCGTCAGAAGGAAAAAGATCAACCACATCATGCGAGTCTGGCAGGGGCGCGACATTCAATTCTCCTGGGGAAGGAGGGTGGCGTTGACCAGTCCCTTCAGGTCATCCATCCGCGGAACAAGCCCCTCCTCGACCAGAATGGCCGAGAGGGTTTGGGCCGCCAGGATCACGCGCTGGTGGGCACCGCCCAAATAGCGGCGGTTCTGGTAGAGGTTGGGCAGTTCCACACCCCGATAGGCGACCAGAACCTCGGTCGCCGACAACCCCAGCCGTTTGGCCAGCCGATAGGAGACATCCTGGGGATTGGCGTGCAGGCGATGCAAGGCACGAAAGTGGCCAGACAGCAACTGTTTCAACGGGCCGGGAGTGGACTGGATGGCCTCCGTTCGCACCACCAGGAGATCAAAAATGGTGTCGGGAATCCGGCGACTGTCGAAAATGGGATAGCCACCCTCTGCTCGCAGGATGGAGGCGATGGGTTCATGGGTGATGAGGGCATCCACCCGTCCCTCCCGCCAGGCCTGTTTGTGCCCATCGATGGTCACAGGCACCACCGTCAGAGCGGATTTGGCCACACCCGCCACATCGAGCAGCTTGCGCAACATCAGGGCACCCAGGGCACTCTGCTCCACCCCGATCCGTTTGCCCTTCAGGTCGGCCGGGCTATCGATTCCGGAACGGGCCAGTACCACATCCGCTCCGGCGGAGACATCAAAGACCAGAATGGCGGTCAGGGCGGGGTTGGTGGCGCGGGCACGCAACATTTCGTCGAGGGTCAGGGCCGCACCATCGGCCTCTCCCGATGCGAGGGCCGCCAGAGAGGCGGTGGCACTGGCCGTTTCGAGCAAGGTGATCCCAGGATCGGAGAGCCAACCCTCGCTGCGGGCGAGAAACATCAATTCATAACCCAGCCAGACACTGCTGGCGATCACCAGTGGTTTGCGCGGCAAAAACCGGGGGGCCAGAAGGGTTGCCGCACCACCCGCCAGGAGGGCACCACCCATCAGGGCAAACAATTGGCGTCGATTCCATCGGGTGGACCCTGTCATGACTTGAGAACTCCTGCTGCGCATCGCCTTTGACACTCGAACGACTCAGGACTCTTCCCGCACCAATCGGAATCCCAGATCATCGTACCATCCCCCCGGACTGCTGTCGTAGCGAAAGGTGGCCCGCAACGCGTCTGGGGTACTGTCATACCCCCCGCCCCGTTTGACCCGATTGGAACCAACGGCAGGACCGGTCGGATGATACCGGGGCGAATGGGCATAATAGGTGGCATCATACCAGTCCGCCACCCACTCCCAGACCAGGCCGCTCATGTCGTGGAGACCCAGGCCGTTTGCCCCCTTCTGGCCCACCGGATGAGTCTGCCCGCCACTGTTTTCTCCATACCACGCCACCGCATCCACGGTGTTTCCCCCGCTGCAGGTCTCCTCCTTGCCCCCGGAACGGCAGGCATACTCCCACTCCGCTTCGGTGGGTAAACGATAGGTGCCACGCCCCCGTTTGTTGAGTGCCTCGATCAATTCCTGCACATCCTCCCAGGAGACACACTCGACCGGATACCGGTCTCCCCGCTTGAAGTGGGATTGATTGCTGCCCATCACCTGTTTCCACTCGCCCTGGGTCACCGGATATTTGCCCAGCCAAAAACCCGCCAGACGCACCTCGTGTACCGGTCCTTCATGGCCCTTGCCCTGACCGGAACCATCGCCCATCTGAAAGGCACCACCGGGCACCCACACCAGCGACATGCCCGTCAGCGGACAGCGCATCCCCTCTTTCAAGCGGCGCAATTCCAACAACGTCCCTTCCAGGCTGGTCTGCCGCAAGAGACGCACCGGGAGCGATTCGACGTTGTCAGGGGTGGTGGCCTCTTCGGAAAGCCACCCGTCATACTGTTTGATCCGCTCAAGCACTGTCTGACAGGCGGGCATGGCGGTCAGTCTCTGTATCACATCGACATACGCCGATGTGGTCTCCCAATGGATCGCCTCCTGGCCCAACCGTTGCAGCACCTCCTTCGACAGCGGGTGGCGCACCAGGGAATGGGTCCGACTGATCTCCCGTTTGAAATCACGCAGGGCGGCGGAGAATGCCTGGAGATGCTGTTGCATCAGGGCAGACAACAACCCCATCCCCTTTTTTCGGACCGGGGCCAGGACCGGTTCCACCGTGGCCCGCACAAAACAACCCACATCCATGCGGATCGCCCGTTCCAGTCCATCCCGTGCCTCGTCCCAGCGACCGGCCAGGGCGGCATAACAGGCCGCCAGGAACAAATGCCGAACCTCTTGACTCTTCCCGTAAGCCCGCCGGGCAAACAGGCAGGCTTGCGCATAATCCGCCTGGGCATAGGAAAGGCGCGACATGGCCCACAAAACCTGCCCCTGGGCGTTGTCATCCAGCCGATTGGTCAACCCCAATACCGTATCAAAAAAGGTCCGTGCCGCCTTGGCATCCCCCTTGTGAATGGCATGATGGCCCAGATTGACCAATACCTGATAATCCCTGTCATCATATTCCAGGGCACTGCGCAACGACTCAACGGCCTTGGCCAGATGGCCGTGCGCAAAATGGGCGATGCCCTGCTGAAGCAGGTGTTGTGCATCCGGGGATCGGTGTTGGCGCAGCCCCTCCAGGAGAGGGTCCAGGGGGTCGATTTGCTGTGCCAGTTGCCATTTTATTTCGGACAGATCCAAACAAAACGCCACTTCCAACCCGGCGAGGGCCTCCAGCCTCTCACGGGGAGAGGCGTTTTTCTCCCGGCTGATTCTCCCGGCGGCCTGGTCGATGGCACTGGCCATGGCATCGGTCTGTTGCACCACCGCTTCGGCGATCGTTTTCGCCCCCTCCAGCCCACTTTTGGCGATCTCGCGCGCCGCGACCCGTTGTACCTCCACCTGCCGACGGGCCAGACGCATGATCCGGTTGTGCCGATCTGGACCGTCCGCCCGCATCTCATCCAGTATCTGCGCCTTCTCGTCGCCATGGAGAAACATGCCGTCCGATTGACCGTACATATAGCGTTCCATCAATGCTGACATGGCCCAATTCCACCCAATAGAATGTGAAAGATCTTTTCCGTTTCGGCGGTCAACTTAATGCCTTTCGGACCAAAAAGCAACCGCAAATCCGAGGGGTTTACCCAGTATCAACGAACAGAGGGCGACGGCCCCGGTTGGTGAAGCACCGTGGGCGGATCCGCTTGCAGACGCAGTGCCTGCCGGTATTGATTGGCGGCCGCCTCGAACTGGCCCAACCGGCTGTAGAGATCGCCCAGAGGGATACGGAAACGGATCTGCCAGGGTTCCAGGTCAACGGCCGTTGACAGCAACTTGACGGCCAGTTCCGTCCGGTCGGTGCGGTCGGCAATCAGACCCAGGAGATGGACCGCCTCGGCATGATGGGGATCCTGGTTGAACAACGCCTGCGCCAGGAGACTGGCGTTGACCATATCCCCCGCCTGGAAATGACGGATGGCCTGAAGAAGTCTCTCGTGATCGGTGGACATGGGGGTCTGACTCATCGCTTTTCCTCCTGTGCAGACAAAAATCGAGGCAGTTCGATCACCATTTTCTGGATCGGATCCCGCCAACAGTTGGGGACCGTTTGCCGAAAGAGCCGTGCCGTGGGATACCAGGGAGTGCTCTCCCCGTCGAGAGACCACCGCCAATCCGGGACCAACGGCAAGAGAACCCAGACCGGCTTGCCCAGTGCACCCGCCAGGTGGGCCACCGAGGTATCAATGGTGATCAGCAGATCGAGGTTGGCCAGAACGGCCGCCGTCTGGGCAAAATCGGGCAAGGCATCGTGCAGATCGATCCAGTCCATCCCTGGGTGTGGCGACACCGGTTGCAAACCCTCCTCCCCTTTTTGCAGACCGACCCAGGTCACCCCCGCCACCTGTGCCAGGGGAGCCAAATCGTCCCAGGTACACGAACGGCGGCGCAACGGATCATTCCGATGCAGAGGCTTGCCCCGCCAAACCAGACCGATACGCCAGGGGTGCCGATTGCCCAGGCGGTTGTTCCATCTGTGAACCCGATCTGGATCGGCCTGCACATAGGGGATCTCCGCCGGGATGGTCTCGACCCGGCTCTGCAAAAGCATCGGCAAAGAGAGCAAGGGAGAAAACCAGTCAATCGGCCCATCATAGGCAAAGGCCTGTGGCGTGGTGATCTGGTCAATCTCCGGCAGGGTGCGCAAGAGCGGAATCAACGACCACGGGCAGGTAAAGAGAAGGCGCGCCCCGGCGGTCTTGAGCAGCGAAAGATAG
Organism: uncultured Magnetococcales bacterium; assembly: GCA_903913345.1. Classification (GTDB taxonomy): domain Bacteria; phylum Pseudomonadota; class Magnetococcia; order Magnetococcales; family Magnetaquicoccaceae; genus Magnetaquicoccus. The sequence goes on from CAIWLA010000666.1 coordinate 6,734, forward strand.
CGGACACATTGCAGAATGTCGCCGAAACCCTGCTCGGCCAGAATCAGAATGGTTTTCCCCCGCAACGGAGAACCGTCCCATCGGGGTGGGGCCTGGGGGGTGTGCAGGAGATCCGGAGTGAGCAGACAGGCCTCCTGGCCGGTGGCCTGCAAACGCCACTCATACTCTGGCCAGCCCTGGCCATAATCGCCCATCAGCAGATGGGTCAACCCCAGGTTGACATGTCCGGCGATATGGTAGGGATCCTCGGCCACCACCTGGCGAAAACAGTGCAGGGCCTCCTCCAACCGACCGCAGGCCTTCAGGCAGAGACCCAGGTTGATCCAGGCCTCTGGAAAAACGGGGCGCAACGGGATGGCGGCCTGGAAAAAGGGGATGGCAGCGGCGGCCTCTCCCAGATCCATGTGGGTGTCTCCCAGATAAAAATGGGCCTCCGCCTGCTCTGGTTGTCGGCGTTGCACCTCCCGAAACCGCTCCAGAGCGGCTCGACTGTGGCCCAGGTGTTTCAGCACGATACCCAAGGCCAGGAGGAAAATCGCATTATCCGGTTCCCTGGCCACCGCGTGGCTGAGCAGGTCCATGGCCCCTCGCCAATCGCCCAAATCCTGCCGGGCCAGACCATACAGATAGAGAATGTATGGATGGCCGGGAAATTGCTTCAATAAAAGCTCATAAATGGCCTCGGCCTCTTGAATCTGACCGGACTGGTGCCGTCGGATGGCCTCCATGAGTTGATTTTTCAACTGTTCGGTCGTCTCTACCATGGATTTAAAAAACCATGCCAAAAAGGGTGAAGAGGGCCGGAAACACGGCAGGAAAGAACGGGATGGTGCAAACATCCCCTCCTTGAGCAGGGGTGACGGACACCTGCCAGACCTTTACTTTGACAGATGGAGACGGTTGACGACAAGACCCGGCGAGCGGGTTTCGGAAAAAGCCGCCGCCACACGGGCTGCAGGCAACCACAACAGGCACGGAGAGCAGTCGGATGGATTTTGGTCCCATTTTGCGCAACAGTTTTGGTGAATATTATCTGCCCGCCATCAACCAGGAAATTTTTTCCCAGTCGGGTACCGACAGTTTTTACCGTCGCCACTTTGATAACATCCTGCAAAGCAAGGATTCACTCTATCTGATCGTCGGTACGGATGGCGGTCGTCTGTTGCACTGGGTGATCGACAATGGTCTGGCCGAGGGGTCGCGTTACCTGTTCATTGAATATCCCGAATTGGTGGAATATCTGCGGGAGGGGGCCGATTTTCCCACCGAACTCCCCGATGCCGTCACCCTTTGCGCCCCCGATACGTGGTTGGCGGCGGCGGAAGAACTCTCCCTGCGGGACTATTGCTATCTCGGTCATGTACACCGGATCAAGTCGCTGGCCGTGCTGGATGGCTTTTTTGAGGCCTATTTCAGCGTCTGGAAAACCTTTGAAGAGGGGATCAGCCAGTATCAGACAATGGTCAACCGGGAGGTCGGTTCCCGGATCTTCATGACCAAAGGGCTGGAAAATCTGGCCGAAAACAGTATTCCAGCCGAGCGTCTGATCGGCCTGTTTCAGGACAAAACCGCCGTCTTGTTGGCCGGTGGACCCTCTTTGAAGGAGAGTTTTGCCTGGGTCAAGGCCAACCGACCCCATCTGGTGGTCCTGGCCGTCTCCCGGATTGCCGGACAACTGGACCGGGCAGGCATTCGGGCAGATTTTTTCTTTGCCATCGATCCCCACGACATCATGTTCCATCAGAGCAAAACCATGCTGGCCTTCTGGCAGCAGACCTTGCTGGTCAATGTCTACCATCTCAATCCCAGACTGTTGAGTCAATGGCGGGGTCGCAGTGCCTTCATGGGGCCTCTGTTTCCCTGGGAGACCCCGTTGAATCCCACCAGGCAGTTGTCCTTTCCCGGTATTACCGTGAGTCACCAGGCGTTGGGAATGGCCATCGAGATGGGTTTTTCCCAGGTCATTCTGTCCGGTTTTGACCTCTGTTTTGACAAGGACGGTTTTACCCACACCGAGGGGAGCGAAGAGCGCAAGGCTGGCCCCTTTGCGGCCCCGTTGGAAATGCGGGTTGAGACCAACGGCGGCTGGATGGCGGAGACCCGGTATGATTTTTTGAGCGCCATTCCCAGTCTGGAACAGTTGGCTCAATTGGGACTGCGCCGTGGGTGTCGGATCATCAATCCCGCCCTGGGCGCGGCCAAGGTGGCCCATGTGGAACATCTGCCGTGGGACTCACTGGAGGTGGCACCCCTTTCTCTGTCGGTATGGACCACGGTTGAGACGGTCATTCCCCCGGAGGCCACGCCCCAGGAGCGGGCAAAAAACCGGATGCACCATTATGAGATGGTCATGCAGGAACTGCTGAGGGTACGCGGCGAGGTGCAACGGGTGGCGCGTCTGACGACCGAGGCCATCTCCTGCAATGAGCGATTTTTTGGCCGCAAGGGGCGGCCACCCGATTTCAAATTCAAGCTACGCATGGATGAGATTGAACGCCTGCTGGACGAAGATCATCGCACCACCTCCCTGCTGGTCAAACAGTGGGGCATCGCGGAATTTTTAAAGCTGACGCGCCCGGACAAAGAGCGGGAGTGGTCCGATGAGGAGATCGAGGAGGCGGGACAACGGTATTATGAAATTTACCGGGAGAGCGCGAATGCCATGATCCGTCTGTTGGATGATGCGCGCCAACGACTGCG
>CAIWLA010000667.1 GCA_903913345.1 uncultured Magnetococcales bacterium
ACCGGAGAGGCCGGTGCCGTGTTCACCCACCAGTGTGTCATATCCTTCGGGCAGCTCGCAGATAAATTCATGGGCTCCGGCCAGTCGGGCCGCTTCCATGATGGTTTCGATGGGCAGTGCCGGATTGGAGAGGGCAATATTGTCGCGAATCGAACGGGTAAAAAGGGTGTTTTCCTGCAAAACCACACCGATCTGGTGGCGCAGCGAGGTGGTATCGATGATGGCAATATCCTGGCCATCGACCATGACCCGTCCCCGGTCGGGCACATAAAGCCGCTGCACCAGTCTGGTCAAAGTGCTTTTGCCAGAGCCGGAACGGCCCACAATACCGATGACCTCGCCGGGCTGGATGGCAAGGCTGACGCTGCGCATGACATCAGGGGCATCGGGGCGATAGCGGAATGAGACCTGATCCAATTCGATGGCACCGGCTACCCTGGGAATGCGGGTCTTTTGGCCGACCACCTCGGTGTGGGCATTCAAGATATCTCCCAGGCGGCTCATGGAGATTCCGATTTGCTGTATATCGTTCCAGAGTTGCGCCAGAAGCAGAATGGGAGAAGCCACCTGACCGGACAGCATGTTGAAGGCGACCAGCTCCCCGACGGTCAGCTTGCCTTCCACCACCAGGGTGGCCCCCAGCCACATGATGGCGGCGGTCACCAGCTTGCTGACCAAGGCCACACCGCCGCTGGCGACCATGGCAATGTTGGTGGTGGAAAGTCCCGCCGCGACGTAAGCCGCCAGTTGTTTTTCCCATTTTTGCTGCCAGCGAGGCTCCACGGCCATGGCCTTGACGGTGTCCATGCCGCTCAGGGTTTCGACCAGAAACGACTGGTTTTCTGAACCTTTATTAAATTTTTCGTTCAGGCGGGTGCGCAGGATGGGGGTAAAGATCATCGACAAAGTGATATAAAGCGGAATCGATGCCAGCACGATCCCGGTCAACTGGATGCTGTACCAGAGCATCACCCCCAGAAAGATGAACGAGAAGAGCAGGTCCAGCACCAGGGTCATGGCGTTGCCGGTCAGGAACGAGCGAATGTTTTCCAACTCTCGGATGCGCGCCACCGAATCCCCTACCCGTCGTGCCTGAAAATAGCTGATGGGCAGATTCAGGAGATGTTTGAAGAGGCGCGCCCCCAATTCGACATCGATTTTGCTGCTGGTGTGGGAAAAGACGTAGGTGCGGATGCCCGTCAGCATCGCCTCGAACAGGGTGGCGCAAATGAGACCGATGGCCACCACGTTGAGGGTTTTCATGGCATGGTTGACCAGCACCTTGTCCATCACCACCTGAAAAAACATGGGGGTGGCCAGGCCGATGAGTTGCAGTACCAGGGAGATCAGCAGCACCTCCCCCAGCAGTCGGCGATATTTCACGATGGCCGGAATGAACCAGGTAAAATCAAACTGGGCCACCTCGCCCGCAAAGCTGGCCTTACTGGTGAGAAAAATCAATTCGCCCGTCCACACGGCCAAGAAATCTGTCAGTGTCAAAATGGTTGGCGGTTCGCCGGGGCG
>CAIWLA010000668.1 GCA_903913345.1 uncultured Magnetococcales bacterium
GGGGCTGCCGGAGGAAAAAATCATCCGCATTGCCGGCAGCGACAATTTCTGGTCCATGGGACCGGTGGGGCCGTGCGGGCCCTGTTCCGAAATTTTTTATGATCACGGGGCGCAGTTGCCGGGCGGGCCGCCCGGTTCGGCAGAGGCGGATGGCGACCGTTTTGTGGAGATCTGGAATCTGGTCTTCATGCAGTTTGACCGGCGTGCCGACGGTTCCCTGGCCGAGCTGCCCAGTCCCTGCATCGACACCGGTGCCGGGCTGGAGCGGTTGGCCACCATTCTGCAAGGCAAGAGCAACAACTATGACACCGATCTGTTTGCGGCGCTGATCCGGGAGACGGCCCGTCTGGCCGGGGTGGATGCCGCCTGTGCGGACCATTGGGTCTCCCTGCGGGTCATTGCCGATCATGTGCGGGCGATGGCCTTCTTGATTGTCGACGGGGTGTTGCCCAGCAACGAGGGGCGGGGTTATGTCCTGCGGCGCATCATGCGTCGCGCCATGCGCCATGGTCGTCTGCTCGGCCTGGAAGAGCCTTTCCTGGCCCAGTTGATTCCCACCTTGATTCAGACCATGGGAGGATTTTTTCAGGAGCTGGTATCCCAGAGCAAAACCCTGGCCATGGTGATCGAAAATGAGGAAAAACGATTTGTCGCCACCCTGGGCAGCGGGCTGAAAATGGTGGAGGAGGCGGTGGCCGACTTGCCGGTCGGTGGGCAACTGGACGGTCTGACCCTCTTCACCCTGTATGACACCTATGGTTTTCCCGTTGATTTGACCGGTGATATTCTCCGGGATCGGGGCATCTCCCTGGACATGGAGGGGTTCAATCGTCACATGGCCGAACAGCGGCAGCGGGCGCGGGCGGCCTGGTCCGGTTCGGGGGATGAAAAGGTGGCGGCGGTCTTTCATCAGGTGCGGGACAGGGTGGGTGCCACTGAATTTTTGGGGTTTCGCTGTGAGCAGGCGCAGGCCATGCTCCTGGCCATTGTCGTGGGGGGAGAGTCGGTGGCGGTGTTGCATCCCGGTGAAGAGGGGATGCTGATCTGCAACCAGACCCCGTTTTACGCGGAATCGGGCGGGCAGGTGGGGGATACCGGCCTGATTCGTTGGCCAGCGGAGACGGGGGGTTGCTTCCGGGTGCGGGATACCCGCAAACCGGTGACCGATCTGATTGTCCATGTCGGTCAGGTGGAGGCCGGGGTGTTGCGTCTGGGGGATGCCGTCACGCTGGAGGTGGATGGACCCCGGCGGGGTGCCATCCGCCTGCACCATTCGGCCACCCATCTGTTGCACCATGCCCTGCGTGAAGTGGTGGGGCCGCACGTCAAGCAGGCCGGTTCGCAGGTGGGGCCGACGCGGTTGCGGTTTGATTTTACCCACTACCAGGCATTGACCCCGGAGGCGTTGGCCCAGGTGGAGGCGCGGTGCAATGCCGCCATTCGGGCCAACCATCGTCAGGAGACCACCGTCATGACCCCGGCGGCGGCCGTGCAGTCGGGTGCGGTCGCCCTGTTTGGGGAAAAATACGGGGAAGAGGTGCGGGTGGTGCAGATAGGCGACAGCCTGGAGTTGTGCGGCGGGATCCATGTCGATCGTTCCGGGGATATTGGCCTGTTGCGCATTATCTCGGAGGGGGCGGTGGCCGCCGGGGTGCGTCGTATCGAGGCGGTGTGTGGTCAGACGGCGCGGGAGAGCTATCGGGAGGAGACCGTCCTGCTGCGCGAGGTGGCCAGCCTGCTCAAGATCCGTCCCGATCAGGTGGTGCAGGGGGTGGAAAAATTGTTTGAGCGGATCCGGGTGTTGGAACAGGCCCTGGAAAAGGTCAAGGCGGTGGTCTCCGGTTCCGTGGTGGAAGAGTTGGCGGGCCAGCGGCGGCAGGTGGGGCATATCCCCCTGTTGGTGGCTCGGGTGGTGGGGGTTGAGGCCAGGGAGTTGAGGGATCTGGTGGATCGGCTCAAGGAACGGTTGGGATCGGTGGCGATTTTGTTGGGCGTGGTCGAGGCGGAGAAGGTGAGCCTGATTGCGGGGGTGACCGAGGATCTGCACAACCGGGTCAAAGCGGGGGAATGGATGGGGTTGGTGGCCCCCCTGGTGGGTGGCAAGGGCGGTGGCCGACCGGATATGGCCATGGGTGGGGGAACCCGCCCGGAACAGTTGACCGAGGCATTGGCCGCGGCCACACAATGGATCACGGAGAGATCAGCATGAGCGACATCCCAACCGAGCAGCAGACCCTAGGGGGACATCCCTGCCGCCATTGCGGTCAACCCATGAAAAAATGGGCGGCCAGCCAGAATGATTTCGGGGATGGCATGGGATTTTGTACCGATATATTATTGGTCTGCTTTAATGACGACTGTCCCATGTATGTCAAAGGCTGGAACAGCCTGTATGACCATTTTCGCCGTATTGGCTCGGTACGCCATTTTTACAACCCGGAGGATGGCTCACAGGGGGTTTTGCCCGTGGGCCACCGCGAGGCCCTGCGCGGCGATATTATTGAAGATTAGTGGCCTTTTCAGGAGAAAAAACCATGCAGGTTGAGAACGAGGGGCGGCGAGAGGACCGTTTGGTGAGTCATGATCCGGCGATCATGCTCCTGGCCGATGGACGCCGGGTGACCGGGCATATTGGCAACATGAACCTGGGTGGCATGTTGTTTGTGGCGGATGAGTTGTCGTTGCCCCTGGAACGGGATATGTCGGTCGAGATTGTGATCAATCTCTACGGGCGGGAGTCCCAGTTTACCTGTACGGTGACCTACCGGAAAGATAACAGTTTTGGATTGCAATTAAAAAGAGATTAATGTCGGATCGGTCGTCATCCACAAGGAAACCATGAAGGAACTCTGGTCAGAGACCTTGGCCGTGATCGCAGGGCAGGTGACGCCGCCGGTATTTCATGCGTGGTTTGAGTCTCTGTGTCTGGGGGAGGAGTTGCCGGATGGTCGGGTGGAAATCCTGACCAGGAACCAACTGTCGTCGGAATATGTCCGCAGCCATTATGGTGCCCTGTTGGAGTCCGTCCTTTCCGAGCAGGCGGGGCGGACGGTACGGATCTTTTTTCGTCTGGACCCGTTGGCGGAGGGAGAGGCGGAGGGGGAGGCGGAGGGAGGGGGGATACGCCTGCCAGCGACCGCGAACGATCCCCTCTCTCGTGAGGGGGGATCGTATCATCCCCTGGCCCTGAACGGGGTGGCCGGTTCGGACCGATCCGGGTTGGATCCCCGTTACACCTTTGACTCTTTTGTGGTGGGTAGTTGCAACCAGTTTGCCCATGCGGCGGCGGCCCGGGTGGCGGATGCCCCTTCCACGGCCTACAACCCGTTATTCATCCACGGTGGGGTGGGGCTGGGCAAGACCCATCTGCTCCATGCCATTGGCAATCAACTGCGTGAGTCCCGGCCGGCCCTGAAGGTGCAGTATATCTCTTCCGAAAAATTTATGACCCAGATGATCGAATCCTTGCGCTTTCAGCGGGTACACGATTTCAAGGATCTGTTTCGTTCGGTGGATGTCCTGCTGGTCGATGATATTCAGTTTATTGCCGGGAAAAAGTCCACTCAGGAGGAATTTTTTCATACTTTCAACGCCTTGTACGAATCCAATCATCAGATTATCCTCTCTTCGGACCGTTTTCCGGCGGAGATGGAATTTTTGGAGGAGCGATTGCGTTCCCGCTTTGGTTGGGGATTGGTGGCGGATATTCATCCCCCCGATCTGGAGACGCGGGTGGCCATTCTCAAGAAAAAGGCGGCGGTGGAGGGGATGGATCTCCAGGATGATGTGGCCTTTTTCCTGGCGGAAGCCATTCAGACCAATGTCCGGGAGTTGGAAGGTGCCCTGATTCGGGTCTTTGCCATGGCCTCCATGGAAAAAGAGCCGGTGACGATGGCCCTGGTGGTGGAGTCGTTGCGCCATATTGTCCGTTCCCCGGATCGGCGGCCGGTCAATGTGGAGGATATCCAGAAAAGGGTGGCCGATTATTATCAGGTTCGGCCCCTGGATCTCCGTTCCTCCAAGCGGGCCAGGCAGTTCAGCCATCCTCGGCAGATTGCCATGTATTTATGCAAACAATTGACAAAGCACTCTTTTCCAGAGATTGGCCGACTGTTTGGCGATCGTGACCATACCACGGTGATGCATGCAGTCCGCAAGATTGATGAAAAGCAAATTCTTGATCCAGAGTTGGCGGGTGAGTTGCGGATCCTGACCAACATGTTGCGCAAATAGCGCGTTCA
>CAIWLA010000669.1 GCA_903913345.1 uncultured Magnetococcales bacterium
CCACCGGCCTTGGAAGAATGGACGTTGCGGATTTTGGATGCGCCAACCATTGAAAGCGTTCTTGCAGACCCTTCGTGACGCAGATGGCCAGCCACGACACTCAAAACCAACCGACCGAGTACGACTCGCCGTGGAAAGAGATCCTGAAGTCATACTTCAATGATTTTCTGGCCTTTTTTCTCCCGGCAGCGCATGACGGTATCTGCTGGATCACCACAGCTTCGATCTCTCCGGCGGCAACGGAGCGCGGGGGGCAGACGTCCTTTTTCAGCAGCGATACGGCGCACCTGCTGGTTCATGCCGGTGACGATGTTGCCCTGCAGGAACCAGTTTCATCTGCTGGATTGCTCCTGCCGGGGGACTGGCAGACAGTCACCACACGCAAGACGTCGTTTTCACCAACACATCCACGGCTACCCTGGACAAACCGGCCATCGCCATCGATTCGGTGATCTGGCTCGGCAACGATCTGGGCCTGCTCACTCTGGAGGCTGGCCGGCGCACCGTTTCCACCTCCATGGCCGGTGTGGGCATCTGCCGGGTGACGTACCGTTCGATCGCCAGATCCTGGGGCTTGTCATCGCCGTCAATTGTTGCCGGTTTGGATATGTTCCCGATAGAGGCGTGTTTCAGGGGTACGACGGCAGAGGTACCTGGTGCGGGCGAAATCTTCTGCCAACGCGGCGATGGGGCCTTTCGGGGTGCGGACATCTCCGATCCACTGCTGTCTACGGATGAGGCCAAATCCGGCGCACACTCCAGTCTATCAGGCTCGGACGGGGTCGCCGCCATTCCTGATCCCCCATGGATTCTGTTGGTCTCTTTTTTCTGTTGCTTTTTTTTTTGCCCGAAGGGCATTATGCTCCGCTATTGGGTGATCACTATATGTGAAAGGGTTCAACAGGCATGGATTTTTCCTCGAAGGGGACTGCGTTGCGTTGGGGTGTCGTGTCGTGGGTGTCGTGTTTTTGGTGGTATGTGTGAGTTTAGCGTTTTATACGAACGTATCCACCGATCTGACGGATGATGACAGGCTTCTTTTTGTCTTCGAGTGGATTTTCTCAAGTAATGACCGTTGCGACTGCGGGAAGGTAAAAGCGTGAAATCGCCATCCGACACCAAATTGGCTGTCATTGGACTGGGTTATGTCGGCCTGCCCCTGGCGGTTGAGTTTGGAAAAATGCGTTCTGTCATCGGTTTCGATATCAATCGAAGGCGTATTGAGGCGCTGCGATCCGGTCATGACAGCACCTTGGAGACCGAGCCTGAGGCATTGCAAGCGGCCCAGTATCTGCGATTTTCCGACAGCGTGGACGACTTGCAGGGTTGCACCTGTTTCATTGTCACCGTTCCCACGCCGATAGATGTACACAAACAACCCGATCTGACGTTTCTGGTCAAGGCCAGTGAAACGGTTGGCAAGGTGCTCAAGCGGGGTGATGTGGTCATTTATGAATCCACCGTCTACCCCGGTTGCACCGAGGAAGAGTGTGTGCCTGTCCTGGAAAAATGTTCTGGGTTGACATTCAACCAGGATTTTTTTGTGGGGTATTCTCCGGA
>CAIWLA010000670.1 GCA_903913345.1 uncultured Magnetococcales bacterium
CATCCTGGTGGGCGAACCGACGGTGGTCGATACCATCTCCATCCTGCGTGGCATCAAGGAAAAATATGAGTTGCATCACGGGGTCCGCATCACCGATGGAGCCATCGTGGCGGCGGTCACGCTCTCCAACCGGTATATCACCAACCGCTTTTTGCCGGACAAGGCCATCGATCTGATGGATGAGGCGGCGGCGCGCATTCGCATGGAGATCACTTCCAAACCGCAAGAGATGGACGAAACCGACCGCAAAATTTTGCAGCGCGAGATTGAACGTCTGGCCTTGGCCAAGGAAAAAGACGCAGCCAGTCGGGAACGGCTGACGGCCCTGGAAAAGGAGTTGGCCGACCTGAAGGAAAAATCGGTGCAACTGACCACCGTGTGGGAGAGAGAGCGGGGGGCCATCGCCCAGATCCAGGCGTTGAAAGAGTCCCTGGAGCGCAAGCGGTTTGAACTGGAGGAGGCCGAGCGGTTGGTCCATCTGGAAAAGGCGGGGCAACTGCGTTATGGCGAGATTCCGGCCCTGGAGGCCCGTCTGGCCGAGGCCCAGCAGATGGCCGAGGGGGTGGAAAACCGTTTGTTGCGGGAGGAGGTGGGAGAGGATGACATTGCCGCCATTGTCTCCCACTGGACCGGCATTCCGGTCTCCCGCATGTTGGAAGGGGAGCGGGAGAAGCTGTTGCAGATGGAGCAGCGGTTGGCCCAGAGGGTGGTGGGCCAGGAGGAGGCCCTGCGGGCGGTGTCGCGGGCGGTGCGTCGTTCTCGTGCCGGGTTGCAGGATGCCAACCGTCCCATGGGTTCGTTCATTTTTACGGGTCCGACCGGAGTGGGCAAGACGGAGTTGACCAAGGCGTTGGCCGAGTTTCTTTTCGATGATGATCAGGCCATGGTGCGGTTGGATATGTCCGAATACATGGAGCGTCATGCGGTCTCCCGCTTGGTGGGTGCCCCGCCCGGTTATGTGGGGTATGAGGAGGGGGGGCAGTTGACCGAGGCGGTCCGGCGGCGTCCCTACAGCGTGGTCCTCCTGGACGAGATTGAAAAGGCCCATCCAGAGGTGTTCAATATATTGTTGCAACTGTTGGATGAGGGTCGTCTCACCGATGGTCAAGGGCGCACGGTGGATTTTCGCAATACGGTGATCATCATGACCTCCAACGCCGGTTCTCAGTATCTCAACGGGGCGTGGCCTGACCCGGAGGCGGCGGCCCAGGGGGCGCGTGAGGCGTTGCGGAGTCTCTTTCGACCGGAATTTCTCAATCGGTTGGATGAGGTGATTGTCTTTCGGTGTTTGGAGCGGGAACAGATGGATGCCATTGTGGATATTCAATTGGAGCGACTGTCCAGGCGGATGGTGGATCGGAAAATGGCCATCGTCCTGACCCCGGAGGCGCGTCACTTGTTGGCGGAGCGGGGGTATGATCCGGTCTATGGGGCGCGCCCGTTGAAACGGGTGATTCAGCAACTCGTCCAGGATCCGTTGGCGGAGGGGATCCTGTCGGGCCGGTTCCGGGAGGGAGAGACCATTCACATCACCGTTGGAGGGGATGGGTTGGCGTTTGCGGTGGGGGTGGGGTAGGGTGGGTTCGAGGTGAGGTGCTCGTTCCCCCCCCCAACTCTTCTTGCTTGGTTTGTACAGCGGATGGAGGAGATAGCTCCCATCAATTTTGAGGTTGCCTTTTCGCCCGAAAGCCATTACGCTTGACTCTTATTTTTTCAACATGACTGTGTGTCAGGCCGAGATGAGCTACGAACTTCAAAAGGATCTCTATTTTTTCGAATGGGACCGCCGTCATCAATTATCAACGGCCATACGCTTACCCATGACGATCATGTTGGGTATCGGGGGTGCTCTCTTTTCCGTTTTTCGTGACATATCATTACAAATGTTGCAGAGACATCCGTACCTCGTTTGCACTTTGGTCCTGGTGATCTTGGGGTACATTATCAACGTGGCCTTGTATGCCTCTGTGTTCATTGGACAAACTTATAGAGTGGTCGGGGATCCGAAACGCTTGCATCAGACTTATGCAGGATGGTTGGAGTACCATCGATCGATGGTTCAGGGCATTTCCTCAGACATCGGGAGTGATCTGAGCAATGCCTGGCACGCACTCCCGCCCGAGGAGAAATCACGGTATGACCAATCAGGTATGACAGATACAACTCGGTTGGCCACAGAAGATTTTCAGAACAGTATCGCGGAAAGCTTTGCCGAAGCCAGTTCTGAAAATCTGAAAACCAATAGTGGTTGCTGGGAGCGACTCCATATGGGCAACGTCACCATGATGATATTGAGTCCTCTGGTAATAGCCGTGACTGCCCTGCACCATTTTTTTCCGTAAGGAGTTTTACATCCATGAGTGACAAAAACGATCCCTCCAAGCCTGGTCCGTATATTCCAGAGGCAACATCTGCTCCCCGTGCGGGGGGAAATTTGCCCAAAAGACCTGAGCGACCGCCCACATTGGAGGTACGTGGGGGTGTCGTCATCGGCTTGAATCAATCCATCACTTCATCTCGTCATAAAGGGTGAGGGGATCAAGACCGGACTGAGAAAGGGTTTTGATCGGGTTGGGCAGAATGCTGAGTTGGAAGTTGATTCGGTATTCTGCGTAAGGAGTTTTGTGTCATCTCACGGTAATTCCACCGGAATTCCCGTGAGATGATTGGTGCGCTGACGCTAGGAGAGTATGTTTGGCAAAACTAACGAAGAGGAAAAATGGTAGCCAGAGTAGCCAGAGTCCTTGTTGACAATTGCATCTTCAGTCTTGGAATTGTGACAAAGAAGACCACATACACCAAGACAATAAACTGGGGAGGTAATGTGTTTGATGTTGAAATTTTAGGTGTTAGAGGGAAAAATTTCCCATCAGGTGAATGGAAAAGGATCCAATTGCTTGCGCTTCCAACAATCGCTCGACTTGCCAATGAGCATAAGGTTCGCCTGTTTACATACGATGAGATTGATTTCGAGGGTTGGAAGCGTTCTGGTGGAAATCCTGTATTGTTTCATGGGGTTATGTTCGAGAAGGCTCAGGCAGCAGTGGAAAGGTCAATTTTCTGTCAGTCGGATATTTTTCACCATATTGAGGCAGAGCAAGTTATCAGTTTTGTGAAGTTTCTGTTGGGATTAAACAAGGATAATATTCTTAGTGATGAGCGAATAGTAAAACGGCTTTCCGCCTTTGATCTCGCTAATGTAGTGCCTGACAGAAAAAGCCGATTTTCCCCAAACCCCCGATCCAAAAACACACCAAGTGATAAAAAATTCAGTGTAAAACATATTCGAAAGTTAAAAAATAAAGCGAGCAATACCTTTTCAAACGC
>CAIWLA010000671.1 GCA_903913345.1 uncultured Magnetococcales bacterium
CCCCTGCTGTTCATCCGCCGGGCAGAGCGTCCCAGTATCATTGTGAAGACTGTGGGGGTGGAGCACGGTTTCCATCCCGAACTGATCATTCTTGATTTTTCTGCGGACGCCCACCGAGTCCAGATTTCTTCCACCAGTCCCATCGTGCCCCTGGAAATCGCCAACCGTTTGGCCGGGGCCTTCTTCGGCAAAGAATGCGAATATATAAATGAAAAAGAGGAAACCTACGGGGAACAACTTCGGCGGTTCCTGCGGCGGATTGCAGATGGGCAAGCTGACCAATTGGAGTTTGTCGAGATCGTTATGGTTCGGTCCCCACTGGACGGATCCAGCAAATTTATGCTGACCGATCCATCTTCCATTTGCAAATCGGTGGCCCATTTCAACCTGGCAGTGGGCGATATTCTGTCGGAGGTCAATAACATCAAGGGGATCAAGGTGTCGTACCGGGGTAGTCGAGTAGGGCTGTTCTTCGAGCCTGCTGTGGGTGACCGCTTTGTGGTTCGCTACACTGACAAAATATTGAACACCATGGAACGAGTCTCCTTTGAGGAATTGATGAGGAATGACTACGGCATCCCTGTCCTTTCTACCGAAAAACGTGTTTGTAGGCGACATGCAAAACATTGATCGATTACTGCGGGATGGATGGAGCATTGATAATCCCAACACTGTGACTCTGGAAGCCGCTGCCCGCTTGGAGCGGCTCGGTCTGGTGGATCTTACCCACCGGGAGTTCGTTGTTTGTGCCGAGCCGTTGGATGCCGATTATCCACCGATGGTTCGTGATTGCCAGGGACATGTCTTTCTCCAGGATGGACTGGATGAGGGGGATGACGAGTACCGTTGCCTTGACTGCGAACGACCCGTTTATCCCTTCCTACACGACAAGAGGCGACATGGCAATGTGCGCAGTCGGATACGTCTAGAGGGGGTAATCTCCTTCATCCGCGAGGAGTTGAACGCCATCGGCGATTTCCGACAGATGACCGATGGCGTGTTTCGGGTGGAGACTGGATCGGAGGAGGTGTTGGTCTGCCTGGTGGAGATGTGTCGCGACTCTCGCTACCTCTCCAGGGAGCATGCCCGTTTGAACCCCACCCTCTTTGTTGCCGTGGACTCCCGCAACCTAAAGGAACGGTTTCTGCCCGACCCCTGGTTGGTTCGGGTGTCCCTGGCCGACCTGGTAACCGGGACCGCCGATTTACCCTTTTTGCTGGACGATGTTCTCGCCAAGGGGGTGCCGTCTGTGTTGGTCAATGCCTTCTTGCCTGTCTACAACAAGGTGGTTCCATGCCTCGTCCACACTCCAGAATCTGGGCCACAACGCCGCCTGTTTATGGTGGAATGTGGTCCTGATCGACTTCTGATTGAGGATGCCCTGGTGGTGACAGCCAAGGCAGACGTGCAATTGCAGGTATTTGGTGTCCTGTGGCGGCGTTTTCTGGAGGATCTGTCCGCAGTTCGGGCACCAGACGATTTCCGGCACATCAGCCTGAAGGATCTGACCAATATCATTGATGAGGGTGATCGGGATGATGCCATCGACGAATTGAATGTGCGTCGGGCGATCAACCGCCTGCAAAATGATATGACCGAGACCGTGCGCCGGGAGTTGGGGTTGCCCATCAAGCGTGACGACATCATCCAGAACATCCGGAGTGACGGCCAACGCCGCAAGGGCAATGGCTACCGCATTAATCCCCGCATGGTTCTACCCAGGGTTTCATCCCCTTCCTGACAAACGACTTTTCCTGCTTTCACCACGGCCCCGTGCATCCAGCCC
>CAIWLA010000672.1 GCA_903913345.1 uncultured Magnetococcales bacterium
GCCGGTATCCGTCTGGAGGTGATCCATACCCCTGGCCACACCCAGGGGGGGGTCTGTCTCCGTTGGGACGAGGGGATCGCGGTGGGGGATACCCTCTTTGCCGGTTCCGTTGGCCGGACCGATCTGCCGGGGGGAGATGCCAAACAGTTGATCCGTTCCATTCGCGACCGTCTGCTGACGCTGGACGATGCGTTGATCTGTTATCCGGGCCACGGTCCCGCCACCACCATCGGTCGGGAACGGCGCAGCAATCCGTATGTGCGGTGATGGTTGCGTTTTCGGTGTCTGCAAAACCGGGGGAGAGATGGGAACCCAAAAGACACTTGTTTCCGCGAGAATGCGGTCTGATGGCGAGGTCGTTGAGATACTGGCTGACGGCAGCGAGAGGCCATTTCCGGAAACGCCCATGCGTCCCATGACCGAAGAGGAAATATCATCGGCGGCCGCTGCCGACCCTGACGCTCGCCCGATGACCCCGGAACAATTAAAAAACGCAAAATTCAAACCAAGGACAAAGATTTTGCGCCGTGCGCTGGGATTGACACAGGAAGAATTCGCATCGCGTTATCATATTCCGATCGGTACGTTGATGGATTGGGAGCAAGGACGTGCGGAACCCGACCCGCCGACCCGCGCTTATCTCTCCGTCATCGCGGGCGACCCGGAAGGGGTGTCACGCACCCTTGCGTCCGGTCCTCGATAGCCGAGGTTGGTCAAATCTGGATTTATCGGCCGGGAACAGCGCAGTAATCCGTATGTGCGGTGATGGTCGCGTTCTCGCTGCCCGCGCATCATCGGTGCTGGCAACTGGAGAAAATGGAGGAGGTTTTATGAGAAAAACCGACAATCTTGAAGTAGCCCCGAAAGGGGAACTCACCATCCTCAAGGATTTTTTACCCCCTCCGGAGCAATGGGTGAGAAGGGAGAACCAAAAGATGACCTACGTCACGAGTGTAGAACGGATTGGGATCCAAAAAGGCGAGGCCACAATACTGACGCGCCTGTTGCAACGCCGCTTCGGCGAACTGCCTGTTTGGGCCAGTGAAAAAATCGCCAAGGCTAAACCGCCTGCCTTGGAGGAGTGGAGTCTTCGGATTCTGGATGCCCCGACGTTGGAGAACGTGCTCGCAGATCTTTCGTAACGGGATTTTTCGCGAGCGGTTGTTTGGTTCCAACCAGAAGTGGAACCGCCCTCCCGCATCGCTGAACGGGAGCATTCGCCGATGCAGGAATTTTGTATTGGAAAAGGCGGGGACTCTCATACGCTGAGCACCCGCCGAAAGAGATAACCGAACTGGGAATGGCATCGATGACGAGGACCAATGTGTGAACTGCTCGGAAATCCGTTTCAGTCGCCATGCCATACAAAGGATGTTCGAACGAAAGATCGAACAATCCGATGTCAATGAGGTTTTACAAAATGGAATCACTATAGAGGAATATCTTGATGACATCCCTTTTCCAAGTCGGCTTTTGTTGGGATGGTCTGGAAAACGCCCCTTGCATGTGGTCATTGCACAGGATCCGATGAGCAGTTTGTGCGTTGTCATCACCACATATATTCCAGAGGTAACCTTCTGGGAGAATGATTTCAAGAGGAGATTGTCACCATGAAGTGTACCTTCTGCCGACACGGTGTCACCTTGTCAGGACGGACAACGGTTACTTTGGAGCGTGAAAAAACTGTTTTGGTGATTCGGGATGTGCCCGCTGATGTGTGTGAACAATGCGGCGAGTACTACCTGGATGAAAAAACCACCTATCGAGTGTTTGTGCTCGCAGAAGAGGCGGCTCGTCATCAGGCTGAAGTGAAAATTCTGTGCTATGCCGCATAAATCGGACCGCAAGAGCCTGCTTCATGCGGGCTATTTTTGCCTGCCATCCTACCCACCCATCTCCCCCAGCAACCGCTTGACCAACGCCTCCAACTCGGAGGGGGAGAGATATTCCAGGATCACCTTGCCGCGCCCCCGTACCTGGGTGATGGTCACCTTGCTCCCCAGGGTGTTGGCCAGACGGCTTTCCATCTCGACAATGACCGGTTCCCGGTGATGGCCACGGGCGGGGGCGGTTCTGGGTGGGGCGGGGAGCGGGGCCGTGGCCTCGTCCGGAAACTCCCCCCGCTCCCGGCGCACCAGGATCTCGGTCTCACGCACCGACAATCCCTGAATGGCCACCTCTTCCGCCAGTTGGATCAACCGTTCGGGCCTTTCCTCCAACCCCAGCAGGGCACGGGCATGGCCCACGCTCAACGAACCGTTGGCCACCCAGGCCAATACCGGTTCCGGCAGACGCAGCAGACGCAACAGGTTGGTGATCGCCATGCGACTCTTGCCCACCCGGCGGCCAATCTTTTTGTGGCTGTACTCGAACTCGCGCATCAGGAGATCATAGCCACGGGCCGCCTCCACCGGGTTTAAATCCTCCCGCTGCACATTTTCCAGAATGGCCACCTCCAGCGACTCCCCGTCGCTCAGATTGCGCACCAGGGCGGGAATTTTTTCCAGACCGGCAATGGTTGCGGCCCGCCACCGCCGCTCGCCAGCAATCAGTTCATACTGGTCGCCGCTCTCTCCCAGGGGTCGCACCAGGATGGGCTGCAACACCCCCTGTTCCCGAATGGACTCGGCCAGCTCCTCCAACGCCACGGCATCCATATCCCCTCTGGGCTGGCGCGGATTGGGTTGAATGCGATCCACCGGCAACAGGCGAATATTTTCCTGTGCCGTCTCCAGGACCGCCGCTTCTCCCAGCAAAGATCCCAGGCCGCGGCCCAGCGTCATTTTGTCCATCGTCATGGTGCTCCACTCCCCTTGATCAATATTTCCTGAGCCAAACGCAGATAGGCCTGTGCCCCTGCCGATTGGAGATCATACCACAAAACCGGTTTGCCAAAACTGGGGGCCTCGTTCACCGCCGACTGACGGGGAATCACCGTCGCAAAGACCTTGACGCCCAAATGGTGGCGTACCTCCTGGGCAATCTGTACCTGCCCAGGCACGGCGGCATCAAACAGGGTCAGGAGAATTCCCTCCAGTTGCAGTCCGGGATTCAACCCTCGGCGTACCACATCCAGGGTATGCAACAACTGGCTCATCCCCTCCATGGCATAAAATTCACACTGCATCGGCACCAGAACGGCATCGGCCGCCACCAGACCATTGACGGTCAACAGTCCCAGAGAGGGGGGACAATCGAGGAGGACGAAGTCATAGTCATCGATCACCCCCTTGAGCCGTTTGCGCAGCCAGCTTTCCCGTGCCGATACCGTCACCAACTCGATCTCTGCCCCGCTCAAATCGGGGGAGGAGGGAATCACCTCCAACCAGGGGGAGACCACGGTGCGCACCACCTGTTCCAGGGTGTTGCGACCCAACAGAAAGGGATAGAGGGATGGCTGCGGACCGCCCTTGCGCAGACCGAATCCAGACGAGGCATTACCCTGAGGATCGCAGTCCACCAGTAAAACCCGCTGCTCGGCCGCCGCCAGGGCCGCCGCCAGATTGACGGCGGTGGCGGTCTTGCCCACTCCGCCTTTCTGGTTGACAATTGCGATGACTCGGACCATGCTCTTTCGTCCACTCTCCAATGCCGATCAAACCGTTGTTCGATCAAAAAACCGCCCGTTTGAGCAGACGGATGATGACCCCGCCACCCTCACCCATGGCCGGATGGATCTGGGGTTCCTGAAACAGGCGGCGCAGAGGACTCTGACGCCACTCGGCCAACTCCTGGGGATGTTGGCGTCCCTTGAGTGCCAGATAGGCCCCGCCGGGCCGCAACAGCGGGGCGGCCAGGGCCGCTCCGTAGGCCAGACTGCCCAAGGCCCTGGAAACAACCAGATCATAGGCGTTTTTTCCCTCTGAGCCAAGTTGTTCTGCGCGCAGGGGAAAAACCCGCACCCGATCCTGCAACGCCAGTTGCGCCACCACCGCCTCCAGAAAACGGGCCTTTTTGATCGTACTTTCAATCAGATGGATGGTTTGGGGCGGGTGAGAGAGAATGGCCAGCACCAGACCGGGCACCCCTCCCCCGGAACCCAAATCCGCCACCTGTGCCCTGGCCGTGAAAAAAGGCAACAGCGGCACGGCATCCAACAGGTGCCGGGAGAGCCAATCGGTGGCCGCTGAAGGCCCCATCAGGTTGAATTGCTGATTGGCCTCCCACAACAGAAGGCTGAACTGTTGCAGATCCGCCCGCTGCCGTTCCGAGAGCGATCGGCCCAGAAAAGCCTCCATGCGTGCAAAACAGCTTTGCCATGCCTCTGGGGAAAAGTGTACCATCCTCTGATCCATGCGTCCTGGTTGTCCCTGGTTCGGCCCTGCGACCACGGTGGTCCGGGCCATTTTCTGTCAAACCCATCATAGATACGCGGAAAATGCGGCTTGGACAAGCAAAACGCTGTTTTTCTCTTGCATTGTATTGAAAAATTTTCCTAGTCTGTTAGGAAAACCGGGGGAAGGCACGCAAAGGGCATTGGCGCAAAAATTGCTCTGCGAAAGGGACACGCAAACACGAGTCGAGGAAACAGTCATGAGTACCTGGAACAAATTGACCAAAGCGGTTTCGCAACTGACGGGCGGTGAAAAAAAGGGGAAGTCGGCAGCGGCCCTGACCCCGGAGGCCACCA
>CAIWLA010000673.1 GCA_903913345.1 uncultured Magnetococcales bacterium
CGAGCACCACTGGAACCACCGGAACCACCGGAACCACCGGAACCACCGGAACCACCGGAACCCGTTAGGTAGACACTGAACCTGTTTTTGGTCCGAACCGCTCCAGGCCAGTGGCTTTTGGGGTGGTCGGTTGACACCTTCTGCTGTGGTTGGTTTGCCGACCAGGGCCGGTGGCGATGTTGGCCACTGTGGATGGTTTTGCGGCAACGACCGGGTCAGGAAAATATCACAGTGACAGTCAGAATGTTCGAGACAACTCGAACCCGTTGGCTGGGGGGGTAGTTGGTGACCGGCGACCTTTTTGATGAAAAGAATCGACCATTGGCCAGACGGCTCAATGACACGCCGAGCGGTTTCTCCTTGGCGCGGGGGCGTTCGTTTGGGGGCGGTGTTTCCTCCCGTTGTTCATGCTGAATATGCGTCATGGTATGCATCCTCTTCGTTTTCTGGTACAAATCCCCCGCCTGGATTGTCAGGCGGGGGATTCCCCTGGTTTGGCGGGTTGATTCGGTATGGCCATGCAGGATTTTGCATTGAAATGGGATATTCCTTTTTCCACTTATGACCACCCGCTTTGAGCTGCAGATCAAACCAATCGATGGCAAAGACTCCTTGTGGTCGGACGGTCATTCCGGTAACTTGGTGCGGAATTTTCAACATGGGGGTGGCCACTCAAACCGCCCCTCCTGACAGGAATAGCGGAATTGCGCCATGTTTAAAGGCGTCTTCACAGCACTGATCACCCCATTCAAGAATGGCCAAGTGGACGATGACGCCCTGGGCCGTTTGATTGAATTTCAGATCCAGGGCGGCATCAGCGGCTTGGTGCCCTGCGGCACCACCGGCGAATCCGCCACCTTGAGCCATGCCGAACATCGACATGTCATTGAGATCTGTCTGCGTCTGGTGGACGGACGTGTCCCGGTCATTGCCGGAACCGGCTCCAACTCCACCGCCGAAACCATTGAACTGACCCGCTTTGCCCAACAGGCCGGGGCCACCGGGGCATTGCTCATCACCCCGTACTACAACAAACCCACCCAGGAGGGTCTGTTCCGCCACTACCAGACGGTGGCCGATGCCGTGGATCTGCCTCTGGTGCTCTACAATGTACCCAGTCGCACCGGCGTCGATATGCTGCCCGATACCGTGGCACGACTGGCAGAACATGAGCACATTGTCGCCATCAAAGAGGCCACGGCCAATATGGAACGGGCCTCCATCATTTTGCAACGCTGTGCCGGACGGATCACCCTGCTTTCTGGCGACGATGCCACCTTTCTGCCCTTTCTGGCCATTGGTGGCGAAGGGGTCATCTCGGTCTCCACCAATATTGCCCCCGACCAGATGGTGGCCCTGTGGCGACACTTTTGCGAAGGGGATATGGTCGCCAGTCGACGCAGTCATGCCCAACTGCTGGAGATCAACCGACTGCTCTTTTGCGAGACCAATCCCATCCCCGTCAAGGCCGCTGCGGCCATGATGGGGTTGTGTGGGCCAGAGATTCGTCTGCCACTGACACCTCTGGCCGACTCCTGTCGGGAACCTCTGCGCCAGGCCATGCTCCGTATCGGCTTGTCTGCCGCCGGATAAAATCGGTGGGGGGTCATGCGACTACCAGGTGCTCTGCCCCTGGATCCCACTGGGGGGGGGATGATCTCCCCCAGACCCCCACGATTATTAAAAAAGGGGGGAAACGAGAGATCAATGGCAATGGGTGCCGTTGATGGTGTTGTTGTTATCATCGATTCAAGGAGAACGTGTGTGAAAAAACATATTTTTGGTCTTTTGCTGGCTTCTGCCCTCGTTGCCGGACCCGCCTTTGCGGCAGGTGATGCAGCGGCTGGCAAGGCCAAAGCCGTCCTCTGTGCCGCGTGTCACGGACCGGATGGCATCAGCAAGGTGGATACCCAGCCCAATCTCGCTGGCCAAAAGCAGGGCTATCTCATCGCTCAGATCAAGGCCTTCCGGGAGGGCAAGCGCGTCAACCCCTTGATGGCCCCGATGGTCAAAAACCTGACCGATGCTGACATTGACAATCTGGCCGCCCACTTCTCCAGCCTCAAGTAAGGCAACTCACGGAAAATAAAGTACCCTCACTTGGGGGCTTCGCCCCCAAACCCCCACCGGGGGGGATGATCCCCCCCGAACCC
>CAIWLA010000674.1 GCA_903913345.1 uncultured Magnetococcales bacterium
TGTTTTCAATCCGGCTACCGGGGACGGTTTCCGATCATGGAGGTGTTGATCGTCGAGGAAAACTTTGACGAACTGGTCTACAACGGGGGATCGCGGGAGCAATTTCGGACCCTGGTGGAGGCACAGGGTTTTCGTTCCATGGCCGAGGATGCGCGCCACCGCATTCTGGCGGGAGATACCTCTCTGGAAGAGGTCTCCCGCATCCTGGATCTCCTGCCATCGGTCATCCCCCAATCCCCCCCACCCTCCTCTGGAGTGGTGCCATGCCATTGCTGAAATACAAGGCGGTCGATCCCAGGGGTGCCATGCACCGGGGCTGGCTGGAGGCGGGCAATGCCGACGATCTGGAACGGCGTCTGGCCCATCTGGATCTCCTCCTGGTGCGGGTATACGACGAGAACAGGGCGGGCACGGTGTGGCAGACCCTGTTCAATCGCGGTTCCGTGCCACGCAAGACATTGATTCTATTCTGTATTCATATGCAGCAGTTGATTCATGCCGGGGTGACCATTCCGGTGGCGTTGGAGGAGATGCGGGCCAGCATTCCCCATCCACACCTGAATGCGGTCCTGGTCTCGCTGGGAGAGGATATTCGCAGTGGTCAAGCCTTTTCGGCCGCCATTCGACTCCATCCGCAGATTTTCCCCCCGTTGTTTGCCAGTCTGATCCAGGTGGGGGAAGGGACGGGCCAGTTGGAAACCATTTTTGCCAATCTGGCGGAGACCCTCAAATGGGAGGAGGAGCTTCTCGCCCAGACCCGCAAGGCGTTGCGCTATCCGTTGTTTGTGGGGGTGGTGGTCCTGGCGTTGTTTTTCTTTTTGATGACCTATCTGGCACCTCGTCTGCTCACCTTTTTGCCCCAGATGGGGGCGGTTTTGCCCCTGCATACCCGACTGTTGATTGACCTCTCCCAGTTTGTCATTCACTGGTGGCCGCTGCTGATGCTGGTGCCCCTGGTGGCGTATGGGGGAGTCCGGTTGGCCTGTCGTCTCTCCCCCCGGTTTCATTGGCAATGGGATCGTTGGCGGTTGCGCCTGTGGTTTTTTGGACCTTTGCTGCACCAGGTGCATTTGGTCCGTTTGGCCAACACCCTGGCCATGATGTATCGTGCCGGGATTCCCATTCTCGATGCCATGACGAGTGTGGCCCCTCTGAGTGGCAACCGGTTCCTGCAACACACGATTGAGCAGGCCCACCGGATGGTATCGGAGGGGGCCTCGGTGAGCAGCAGTTTTCAACAATCGGCTCTCTTCCCAACCCCGCTGCCCCGGTTGTTGCAGGTGGGTGAGGCGGCGGGGCAGTTGGATGTGGCGTTGCTGAATGTCGCCTATTTTCTCAATCAGGCGATTCAGGAACGGATTGGCCAGATTCAATCCCTTCTGGAACCCATCCTGACGCTGTTTGTCGGTTCGCTGTTGGCGTGGGTGATCCTGTCCGTGTTGGGGCCGATTTATGATGTGATCACCCATGTCCAATTCTAGAAGGGGATGGTCCGGGCGACCACGGGAGGCCGGTTCCGCCGTGCTCCTGATGATGACCGTGTTGGTGCTGCTCCTCTCCACGCTGTTGCTGGAGGGTTGGACGACGCGACAGGCCCGTTTTGTCATTTGGCAGGAGGATGCCAAACAGTTGGGGATGGCGCGGGAGGGGTTGCTGGCCTTCCGGGCGGTTCAGGGAGGCTCCAGGGGGCAGACCGGGGAGGGGTTGCCGTCTCCCGACCGCCCTTTTTCCGGGGATGGCGGGGGAGAGGTGGCCTGTGCAGAGGGGGAGGTGGTGGTGGGATGGTTGCCGTGGCGCACATTGGGTTTGATGCCGTTGCGGACGGGTTCGGGAGAGGCCATCTGGTATGCAATCTCCCGTTCCTTCGGCCCGTCCGGGTCGGCGGAAGAGCGGATGGCCTCGGACTGGGCGGGGCTGGAGACGGATCACCCCCCCTGGGCGGCGGTGGTGTTCATACCCGAAGAGGTGCCACGCCCTGGCCAGCCGGTGGCCCTGTCGGCCCTGTTGCATCATGCGTCGCTGTTGCCCATCACCGTTGCCGAACTGTCTGACCTGTCGGGGGGTCGTCATCATGATCCATCACCTTTTTGACCCGGATCGCCGCCCGGCGGGTTTTACCCTGCTGGAGTTGTCCATTGTATTGATTGTCATCGGGCTGTTGCTGGGCGGTGTCCTGAAGGGTCAGCAGGTGATAGAGGCGGCCCGGATCAAACGGGTGGCCCTGGAGACGGTCATGGTGGGCGAGGCCATTCGCACCTATCGATCGTTGTACGCGGCGTGGCCGGGGGATGACCCCCGTGCAGCGGAGCGTTGGCCGGGGGCCAGGAATGGCAACGGGGATGGGAGAATCGATGGCCATTGGCAGCCGGAGCAGCCAGACGAGGAGACCGGTTTGATCTGGTCGCATTTGCGGTATGCCCGTTTGCTCACGGGTGAAGGAGGGGATGGCTCATCCCCCCGCCACCCCCTGGGTGGGCGCGTCGGGGTGGAAGAGCGGATACTGGGACTGCCCGGCCTGGCCATCTGCCTGGAGGAGATCCCTGGCCGGGTGGCAGCGGGGTATGATGCACAATTTGATGATGGGGTGTGGAATACCGGGCGGATTCGCCGCACCGCGCCCACAGCGGCGGGATCGGCCATCGGCTATGGGGATGCGGAGGAGACGGTTGGGGTCTGCACGGCGTTGTAGAGGCGCAGCCATTCATTCGGTGTCAATAGCCGCCCATCGTGTACAGACTGTTCGGCCAAAAGCACCTTGTCGATGGCAACGGCTTCAGGGCAGATTGCTCGACAGCCTCCCATTGCTCCAGGATGCCGATTGATCCCCTCCAGGGGATGGAGACCTTTTTGCTGCAAAAAAATAGCGGTGGTGACTTGTCTGAGCAGACAGGGTATACTGGGTCCGTGGGGTTGTAGTCATGTCACGCGAAAGCCTGACTACTATCAGGTTATCAGGTTGGTTGCCCCACTACCATGCGGACGGAGAGACAATGGATCCAATCAAAGTTCTTATCGTGGATGACAGTGCGGTCGTGCGACTGGGCATTCGTCGCATGTTGATGACGGATCCCGATATTCGCGTGGTGGGCGAAGCCGTCAATGGCGCAGAGGCCATTGCCAAACGGGAGACGCTTTTTCCGGACGTGATCACCATGGATGTCAACATGCCGGGCCTGAATGGACTGGAGACGACGGCCCGCATCATGTCCACCCACCCCGTCCCCATTCTGATCGTGACCGGCCTGGACACCACCGACCTGGCCTTTGAAGCCATCAGTCGTGGTGCCCTGGATATTCTGGGCAAGGACGAAATCAACCCGGATAATGCCAGGGAATTTGTCCACAAAGTCAAGGTATTATCCCAGGTAAAAAAACCCAGAACCCCGTCGAACGAACGGATCTCCTGCCCTCTGACCACCCCCTCCGATCCGATGACAGGGGGACATGCCATGGAATGGATTATTGCCATCGCCTCATCCATCGGTGGGCCTCAGGCGTTGGTCATCCTGCTGAACAGTCTGGGCAGCGATTGGCGCACGCCCGTTGTGGTCGCGCACCACAGTCACCCTGATCTGTTGCCCAAACTGGCCGAATGGCTGGACAAAGAGACGCCGCTCGCGGTGCGCATACCCCAGGCCAATCAACCCTTATTATCTGGTCATGTCTATCTCTCGCCCGCCGACCGCAACCTGGAGATCTCGCCCCAGGGTCTTGCTCTCCTGAAACCAACGAATCCCCTGGAGAGGACTCATCCCTCCTGCAACGCCCTGCTCTCTTCGGTTGTGCATCGTTACGGTGACAAAAGCATTGGTGTCATTTTGACCGGCATCGGAGACGATGGGGTGGCGGGTGCCAAGGCCATCAAAGCGGCGGGCGGTCACGTCCTGGCCCAGGACGAGGCGACATCCGCCGTCTACGGTACGGCCATGGTCGCTTTGAAAGAGGGTTGTGTGGACCATGAATTGCCCCTCCACGCGATTGGCGGTCGGATCCGCACCCTGATCGATCGGCGTCGAGTCCCGCGTTAGGAGCCTGGCAAAAATAACTTGTGCAGATTGCGCCGGATTTTGGTTCGCCCGCCAGGCGCAAAA
>CAIWLA010000675.1 GCA_903913345.1 uncultured Magnetococcales bacterium
AACCGTCCAGAGCAGCCTTTATGATTGTGGGTTGGGTGCCGGGGGGCTGCAATGGATCAATCAAGGTGAGACCCGACGGCGGCTACCCAACCGGGAGGCCAGGCGCATCACCAACCGCTCCATGACTTGAGCGGGGGGGATGGGGGTTGCGGCTCCGCCTTTCAACTGGCGGTCCGCCTCCAGACAGTACAGCAATCCGTCCGCCAGGGTGCGTGCCGGAATGGTGCGGCTTTGCGCAAAAACCTGGGCCTGCTCCTTCCAGAATATCTGCAATTGGGCCGCCACCGCCTTGGGTTCCCTGCCCTGGGCCAGCAGTTCGCCACACAGACCCACACGCCGCAACCGCTGGCTGATCATGCCCAGCAGGGCAATGGGTTCCTCACCACTGTCCAGCAATTTTTCCAGGATGGCCAGGGCCTCCTTGAGCTGCCCGGCCGTGATGGCCGCGGCCAGTCCAAAACCGCTGTGGGTGGTGGTTTCGCCCACCATGGCCAGCGCATCCTCCAGTCGCACACGCCGCTGGTCGCCCATGAACAGAATCAGCTTTTCCAACTCCTGCCGGCTGTTGCGGGTGTCGCCCGCCAGATGTTCGCACAGATACTGCAAGGCATCCTCTTCGGCCTGGAACCCCTCCTGTTGCAATTGCGTCGCCAGCCATTGGCGCAGTTCCCGGCCTTCCAGGGCATAGAAAGGCATGCACCAGGTGTCGGGGCTCGCTTCAAACGCCTTGCGCAACGGGTTCTGGGTCTCCAGGTTGCCCGCCAATACCAGCAGCAGCGTGGTGGGGCTGGGACGTTTCAGATAGCGCAGGATGGCCTGATTGGCCGCCGCGGCCAGTTGATCGGCATCCTTGAGCATGACCAGCCGCCGGCTGGCCAGGAATGGATAGCTCTGGCATGAATTGACCAACCGTTCGGCATTCAGGTCGCCGCCGAAAAAAAATTCCAGATCAAAGTCGGCATGTTCCTCCTGGAAAGTGGCCTGACGAAGGGTGGTCGCTGCCGCCGTCACCAGTCCCTGGTCAGGGCCAAAGAGGAGGATGGCTTTGGGCAGGAGGGTGGCCGGGTCGTGCAGGGTCTTGATGCGGGCGGTCAGGTCGCTGGCTTTGAGTTTCATGGTATCGCTGTTGTTTCCGTCATATTGCCACGGGGTCTTGGGGAGATTGTCTCCCCTGGCGGGGTGCAGGGGCAGAGCCCCTGCCATGGGCTATGGAGCGGTGAAGGAACTGCTCAACAGCGCAACCAGGGTGTCGGCCAGCTGCTCCATGGCCTCGGTTTCCGCCCGTTTTTGCGTGGCCTGTACCGAGGTGCTGATGTACGGCTCGTAATAGGTGGCGGTGCCATGCACGGCCGGATAGACGGGAAAACGCGTGTCTCCCTCCACAACCGGTCGCGCATAAATGGTGATCTGGAACAGGTTGGCACGCCCGGCACTGTCTTCGGTGATGAGGGCGTGTTGCACCGGCTCCAGAATAATTTTCAGCACGGCGGTCTTCTCCTGGCCGCCGGGCCCGTTCAACCCCAGACGGGCCCGCAGCCGCTCGCGCAGGAAAAAGGCCAACTGGGGTTTGGCCTCCGCACCCTTGCCGGCAATCTGCACCGTACAGTTTTTCCAGCGGCCATCCATGTCGGCCAGATCGCCCGGCAAACGGTAGCCACAGGCGGCCGGCAACCAGGCCAGCAGGGCGAGAGCCAGCAGCAGAATACGGCG
>CAIWLA010000676.1 GCA_903913345.1 uncultured Magnetococcales bacterium
ATCAACCACCTCGGTGACGAGGTCATGAAGGTATTTGGAGTGTCGTGATGGAAGAATCCATGCGCATAACACGCCTGACCTTGAAAAATTTCAAGAGCATCCAGGAACAGGTATACGATTTCGGGCAGTTTGATCTGCTGGTTGGCCGCAACAACAGTGGCAAAAGCACGGTATTGCAATCCTTGGCCATTTGGCAATTTTGCGTAAACCTGTTTCACCCATCTGATCGAAGCGGTTCCACGGGTATTCAGGTCGTACTGCCCAACTTCACAGCCCTGCCGTTGCCAGAATTCAATCTGCTTTGGAAGGACAGGACAGATCGTGTTTGGCCCGTCATCGATGGCAAGAAAAAACAGGTGTTTATCCAGATTCAGATTCTGGTGCAATGGCGGTACGATAATGGCGAAGAGGCGGAGTTCGGCGTTGATCTGAGGTATCAATCGCCCCAAACCCTCTATGCCATTCCCTCTGGCGGATGGGAACGATTTCGCGCATGTGAAACCCGTGGAATGCCTAAAATCGTCTATATTCCACCCTTTTCTGGTCTGGAACCGGCCGAGAAGCGGCTGGACGTTGCACCCATTCGTCAGCAGGTGGGCAAAGGGCAACCGGGCTGCGTGCTGCGTAATTTATTGTTGAGTGTATGCGCCCTGTCTGCCGATCAAACAGGGGGAGAGCGTACCAGCAAACGCCACGTACCCACCAAAGAGTGGCAAGAACTGGCCAGGATGATCAAGCTGTGGTTTTCGGTGGATATTCACGAACCGATATACGATTCATCCAGAGACGTCTTCATCCGTGTCGAATACAAACAGAATGGCAAGGACTATGACGTCATCGCCGGGGGAAGCGGTTTTCACCAAACGTTGACCTTGCTGGCTTTCCTGTACGGTTATCGGCCCACAACGATGCTGATCGATGAACCGGATGCCCATTTGCACGCCAACCTGCAACGCGAACTGCTCGATTATTTCAAACAAAAATCCAATGAAACAGGGATGCAATGCCTGATTGCCACCCATGCGGAAGAGTTCCTGCGCGGTGTGGATGCCAGCCAGATTGTCTCCCTGCTGGATCAGGTACCCAGGCGCATTGAGTCCACGCCACAAGTGGTGCGGGCACTGGCGGATGTCTCCAATGAGGAAATCGATCGGCTTGGGCAATTTCCCTGCATTCTTTATGTGGAAGGTGCCAGCGACGAACGCATTCTGCGTGCCTGGGCCGATCAATGTGCTGCTCAAAATGTCATGAGCAAGGTGTTTTTCAAGAAGATGGGTGGCGGCAATAAAAAAGAGATGAACGAGATGGCCAAAAAGCACTATGACGCGCTGCACCAGGTCATTCCAGGCGTGTCGCGAGTGGTGCTTTTCGATTATGACAGCAACGACAGCTTTCACCCAGACAAGGATAATCCGGCCATGGCAGAGTGGAGGCGTAAAAATATCGAAAACTACCTGTTGGTGCCCAGCGCATGGAAACGGGCTGTGACAAAAAAGATGGGATCTTTGTTGGCGGTCCCTCTGCTGGCGGTCATCGAGCAATTTTTTTCGGAACAGAACCTGAACCGGCCACCCAACCAGACCTGGCGGAGGATCACGGCAAACTGGTTCAGTGTCGTGGATGGCAAACGCATCCTGTTTGAAGAAGATGACTCGCTTTTCCATCGGTTACGCAATGCGGACCCAACCGTCACCCTGCTGCGTGAAGATATTGCCTTTGGCATGAAATCCGAGGAAATTCATGATGACGTGCATCATTTCATCGACAGGCTGTCACAACTGGTTGGAACCGCCTGATGGAATTGCCGCATCGCCGATACCTTCACGGGCAGCCTCGCCCGACACCAGAAATGGCCGAAACGATGATCAAGGCCGGGAAGGCAAAAGGGGAAAGAAGGACATGGAGGCCGACCAATCGCTTTTTTCTTTTACGGTGAAGGGTTGCCTCTGGTAGTCTGTTCGGGTAGAGAGAGAGGGTATCGGATGGACCAAAGGGACCGGGACCGTCGGCGATCGGGCGTTATTCTAAAATGGTATAGGAACAAGGGCATGATAAGACAAAAACTGGTCATTTATCTCATTGTCGGCTGGTCTGGATATTTTGTGATGGCACTGGAGTTGCTGGGCGGACGGGCCTTGGCACCCTATTTTGGCACCGGGATATACATATGGGGTGCCATCATCACGCTGTTCATGCTCTCCCTCTCGATTGGCTATCTGTTGGGCGGCCATTTTTCTGCCCGCCAACCCAATCTGCGCAAGCTGAGTCTGATCCTGGGGGCCGCCACCCTGGCCGCGTTGCCCTGTGCAGTCGGCTCCAATTTTATTCTGGAACGGGTCTTCGACGCCGTCCCCGATCCCCGCTACGGTGCCCTGCTGGCCTCCATTGCCCTCTTTTTTCTGCCGATCACCATCTCTGGTGCCGTCTCCCCCTATGGCATCCGGCTGCTGGTGGAGGGGCTGGGCACCTCCGGCAAGGTGGCCGGCAATGTCTTTTTCATCTCCACCTTCGGCAGTGCCGCCGGGACTCTGCTCACCTCCTTTTACCTGGTGCTGCTCTTTGAATTGGACCAACTGTTCTACGGCATGATGTTGATCTCCATCCTGGTCGCCACCCTGGGCATCCTGATGGATGGCGGAAAGAAGGAGCCGGTCCGTGCGCATTAAAGGTTGGTTACCCCTTCTCTGTTGCCTCATGGCTCCGGCCTCTGCCTCTGCCGTGGATATTCACCACGAAAAATCCCTCTATCGCAACATTCTCGTCTATGAGGAGAACGGGTTGCGCTGCATGAAATTCGGACGGCACGATACGGGCCGACAGACCTGCATCTCCCTGTCCGATCCCGATGCCCTGGTCTTCAATCCCCCGAAAATGTTGTTGAGTGCCTTGTATCTGAAACCGAATCCGAAAAGTGTGCTGGTCATTGGGCTGGGGGGCGGCACCGTTTCGGTGGCCCTGCAAAAGATGTACCCGGAGATGCCCATCGACTGCGTGGAGATCGATCCCGCCGTCGTCCGGGTGGCGGGGAAATTTTTCGACTTTATCCCCGGAAAAAAGATGAACGTCTTCACCGAGGATGGTCGTGTCTTTGTCAAGCGGGCATTGAAACAACAGCATAAATATGATCTGATCATTCTGGATGCCTTCGACAACATATCGGTCCCGGAACATATGACGACCCGAGAATTTTTGACGGAGGTCAAGGACTTGCTCCAACCGGACGGGGTGATCGCGGCCAACACCTTTTCAGCCGGTCGCTTTCATGCCTCCGAATCGGCCACCTATTTTGCCGTCTTTGGACCCTTTTACAACCTGCAAAAGAACAATCGGGTCATCCTCTCGAAAAAGGACGGTTTGCCGGGCATGAGCGAAATCGAGCACAATGCCGACCTGGTGGAAGGACGTTTGAAACCCTTTTCCATCGGCAAGGATTGGCTGCTTCCCCTGATCTCGACGGATGTGCAGTGGCCAGAGAATACGCGGCTTCTCACGGACCAGTACTCCCCGGCCAACTTGTTGAATGGCCTGTAAATGAGGGGATGGATCATCCTTTGGATGATAACGGGGGCTTCGCCCCTGGACCCCACCGGAGGAGATAATCTCCCCCGAACCCCCTTGAACAAGAACGAATTTTTGCGCCATGAATGACGGAATGGTGTCACAGGCGTTCGCCCTCTGCGCCGATGGTCGGGTTGCCGAGTCCCTGGCCCTGGCCGAGTCGCTCATGGCCAACGCCGGACCGAATGCCGCTCTGCTGAATCTGGCGGCCATTTGCGCCATGCAGGCAGGCGATCTGGCCAAGGCCAGCTCCTATTGGCAACCCCTCCTGGAGGGGGAGAGACCGGATCCGGCCGTGCTGAATCTCGCGGCGGTCTGCCATATGGCCTTGGACCATCCGGTCGAGGCCCAATCCCTCTGGGAGCAGGCCCTGGCCATCCAGCCGGACCATGCCGATGCCCTCTATAATCTGGGCCATCTGCTGCAAACCATGCACCGTTTTGAGGCAGCAGAGGCCGCCTATCGACAATTGTTGACCCACCACCCAGACCATGCCAATGGCCACTACGCCCTGGGCCTGTTTCTGTACCGACGGAAACGGTTTGCCGAGGCCGAGGAGGCCTACCAACGCGCACTCCAGATCCAACCGGACCACGAAGAGGCCCAATGGTATCTGGGGGTATTATACCTCTCTCTGGGCCGTTTTCAGGCCGGTTGGCCCTTGTACGAGGCCCGCCATCCCCCCAACCGACCGGAACGGGTCGCAGCCCTCATCGACAGTGGCTCTCCCAGGTGGAACGGCGAGCCGTTGGCAGGCCGCTCCCTGTTGCTGGTGGCCGAACAGGGGTTGGGGGATCAGATCCAGTTTTGCCGTTATGCGGCCACCTTGAAGGCCAGGGGCGTCACCCAACTCACCCTGGTCTGTGCGGCCCCACTGGAGACCCTGTTCGCCGCGCTGGCCGGGGTGGACCGGGTGCTGGTGCAGTCGGAAACCCGCCGGTATCCACCACACGATTTTTGGGCGTTTTACCTCTCCATCCCCTTTCATCTGGCCACCACGCTGGAGACCATCCCGAACCGGATACCCTATTTGATGGCCCCGGAGGCGCGTCTCGCCCACTGGAAAGGCCGCCTGCCCCCGGACGGTTTCCGGGTGGGATTGGTCTGGAAAGGCAATCTGCAAAACCGGAAAGGTCTCCATCGTTCCCTGCCCGGTCTGCACCTCCTGGCCCCCCTGTGGTCGGTGCCGGGTATTACGTTCATCAGCTTGCAAAAAGGTGAGGGAGAAGAGGATGCCCGGAATGCCCCGCCCGAACAACCTCTCCTGCCTCTGGGCGAAACCATCCGGGATTGCGCAGACACCGCCGCCATCGTGGCCCAACTGGATCTGGTGATCAGCATCGATTCCGCCGTTGCCCATCTCGCCGGGGCGGTGGGCAAACCGTGTTGGATACTGCTGCCCCATTGGGGGACCGATTGGCGTTGGTTGCACGACCGCTCCGACTCCCCCTGGTATCCGGGGATGGTCCGCCTCTTTCGCCAGACCCGCCCGGATGATTGGCCGGGGGTCATCCAACAGGTGACAGAGGCCCTGGCCGATAGAGTTCAGACGACCCGGCCATCCGCCAACCCCTGATTCCACACCATCCATCTGTATGAAGCAGGCCATTCTCCCCTTTTTGGGCACACTGCGTTACATTTTGATTGACTTGTGCATCGATACGTGGATAATTCACTCCAACCTGGGTAGTCGTCAAAAGGAAGGTGATCGTGGGGTTTTGGTCCGGTAAATATGTGGCAGTGGCGGTTGGCGGTGGCATTGCCGCGTACAAGACATTGGAACTGTTGCGCCTGTTGCGCGAAGAGGGTGCCCGTCTGGTGGTGATCGCCACAGCCGCCGCCCTCCACTTTGTCACCCCATTGACCCTGCAAGCCCTTTCCGGGCATGTCGTGCGGAGCGATCTGTTCACGCCGAACGAGGCCGATGGCATGGATCATATCCGCCTGGCCCAGGAGGTGGATCTGCTGATCGTCGCCCCGGCAACGGCGGATCTGATGGCGCGCATGGTGGGCGGACATGGCGATGATCTGCTCACTGCCCTGTTGCTGGCCCGCACGGGACCGGTCCTGCTGGCCCCGGCGATGAACTCCGCCATGTGGGCACATCCGGCCACGCAACGCAATGTGGTTCAATTGCAGGCCGATGGCATCACCCTGGTCGGACCGGAATATGGTCCGTTGGCCTGTGGCGATCAGGGTCAGGGACGCATGGCAGAGGTGGCACACCTGATGGAATGCGGGCGACGCCTGCTCTCCCCCAAACCCTGGCAGGGGCGGCACCTGCTGATGACGGCCGGACCCACCCAGGAAGATCTGGACCCGGTGCGTTATCTCTCCAACCGCTCCAGTGGTCGCATGGGTTGGGCCATTTGCACGGCGGCACTGCGGGCCGGTGCCCGCGTGACATTGATTCACGGACCGGTGGCCATGCCCGCCCCCTGGGGGGCCGAGGCCATCGCCGTGCAGTCCGCTCAACACATGTATGAGGCCACAGTGGCGGCCTGGGAACAATGGACTCTCCATCCACCCCTCCTGACGGTCGCCATCCTGACCGCAGCGGTGGCCGATTTTCGTCCGACCACCCGCCAGGAAAGCAAGATCAAAAAGGAGGCCACGGCATCACACGCCCTGACCTCTCTGAGTCTGACCCCCAATCCCGATATTCTGGAAAGCCTGGCCACGCGGGCCAAGGCCATGGCGCAGAGCAATCGGTCCCCGCCCCTGGTGGTGGGATTTGCCGCCGAAACCGGCACAGGGTCGGACCCGGAGGCGATCCACACCCTGGCACGGGAAAAACGGGCACGCAAGGGGTGTGATCTCCTGGTGGTCAACGATGTATCGGCCCCCGGATGCGGCTTTGGCAGCCCGACCAACCGGGTCACCCTGCTGCATCGCTCCGGTCACGAAGAGGCATGGCCGCTGTTGGACAAGGAAGAGGTGGGAGAACGGTTGTTGCATTATCTGCACAACCTGTGCACAGGGCGCGATGCATCTCCCCCCTCTGATGATTTTTCGTAACCGCCCAATGGGCAAGGAAGATAAAAAATGCTTAAATTTTCCAGAAAACTGTTGTACGCAATTGAAGCGGTGGTTGACATCGCCTATAATTCTGGGGGGGAACCGGTGCAGATTCGCGATGTCACCAGCCGTCAAGGCGTACCGCAACGTTACCTGGAACAGGTGATGCAGCGGTTGGTCAAGGCAGGCATCCTCAAGGGGGTGCGCGGTCCCAAGGGGGGCTATTTGCTGGGCAAAGAGCGTTCCAAAATTTGCGTGGGTGATGTGGCCCGCGTGGTGATGGAGATGAACCTGGACGAAGAGTCCCCTGAGACCGAATCGACCATTGCCGGTCCCATTGGCCAACTGATCGTCCAGCCCCTCTGGTTGGAATTTCAGGATGAAATTTTGCGCATGATGGACAAAATCACGGTGGAAGAGTTGACAGCCCGTGCCTATCGCAAGGGGATCCCCAGTGAGGCCTACGACCGCATGACCTATGCCATTTGACGACGGGCCAGGGGTTGCCAACGGTCAGGGGGTATTGTTGCTCGGTGTGGGCGGGTTGGGATGCGCCGTTGCCCTGGCCCTGGTGACCGCCGGCGTTCGCCGTTTGGGTCTGGTGGACGATGATCAGGTGGCTCTCTCCAATTTGCACCGGCAAATTCTCTTCCGCACGACCGACACAGGCCGGGACAAGGTGGCCCAGGCCAGCCTGAGAATACGGGAAGCAGACCCCACCTGCCAGGTGGAACCGATGGTCCGACGGTTGGCAGAATGCGATGAGATTGCCGCCGTGGCGGCGGATTATGCCGTCGTCATCGACGGCTCAGACAATTTTGCCACCCGCTTTGCAGCCAATGACGCCGCCGTCCGGTACCGTTTTCCCCTGGTGCATGGCGCGGCCACGGGGAGTCGGGGACAACTGTGTTCCATTGCACCGGGGGGGAAACCCTGTCTGCGCTGCCTCTTTGGCGGACCGCCCGCCCAGGCCGTCGCCACCTGTCGCCAGGAGGGGGTCTTCGGTCCCCTGGTCGGAGAGGTGGGGTGGCTGATGGCCATGGAGGCCATCAAGTGGTTGCACGGGATCGGACAACCGTTGATCGGTCAACTGCTGACCATCGACGCCTGGTCCGCCAGGCGGCGTCTGGTGCCCTTGATCATCCATCCCCATTGTACCATCTGCTCCGGGCAGACCCCTGCCATCGAGAGAGAAAAACCCATCAACGACTGCTTACGGGTATCGTCATGACCGGCATCGCCAAAGACATTACCGAAACCATTGGTCATACCCCACTGGTC
>CAIWLA010000677.1 GCA_903913345.1 uncultured Magnetococcales bacterium
CACAGCAGGAGAATGGCGAAAAAAAACGGTTGAAAGAGGAGATCGACCAACTCTTTTCCGTGGTGAATGATCTGTTATGCGTTGCCGATACCAATGGCTATTTCCGGCGCATCAATCCGTCCTGGGAGAAAGTGCTGGGATACTCGATGGAGGAACTGACCGCCCAGCCGTTCATCACCTTTGTGCATCCCGAAGATATCGAGCCAACCAGGCAGGCGATTGCCCTCCAGATAAAACAACGACCCGTCATCAATTTTGTCAATCGGTATCGCACCAAAGCCGGCGACTACCGCTGGCTGGAATGGCATTCCATCCCGGTAGGCAACCTTTTGTATGCCGCTGCGCGCGACATTACGGAGCGCAGACTGGCCGAAATTTCGCTGGCCGAAGCCAAGGAGATGGCCGAGTCGGCCTATCAATATTCCCGCAGTCTGATTGAGGCGAGCCAGGATCCGTTGGTGACCATCAGCGCGGAAGGCAAAATTACCGATGTCAACAAGGCCACGGAACAGGTTACCGGCGTGGAACGGAACAATCTGATTGGCAGCGATTTTTCGGACTATTTTACCGAACCCGCGCAGGCACGGGCCGGATACCAGCAGGTGTTTGCGCAAGGTTTTGTGACGGATTATCCGTTGGCCATCCGCCACATCTCCGGCAAGGTGACTGATGTGCTCTATAATGCCAGTGTCTACCGTGATGCCCATGGTACGGTGCAGGGGGTGTTCGCCGCCGCACGGGACATTTCGGATCGCAAGCGGATCGAACGGGCCATCAAAAACGCCCTGGCACAAGCCGAGGCGGCCAACCGGGCCAAAAGCGAATTTTTGGCCGCCATGAGCCACGAAATTCGCACTCCGATGAATGTGGTCCTGGGCATGTCCGAAATGTTGCTGGAAACCGAACTCAATGCGGTGCAACGCCGTTTTGTGCAAACCATGCACCACTCGGGTCGAGCCCTGATGGGAGTGATCAACGATGTATTGGACTTTTCCCGCATTGAGGCCGGGCATCTGACTCTGGTCGAGGTGCCTTTTTCCCCGCGCCAGGTGGTGGAGGAGACCACCCGTTTGATGCAGGTGGCGGCCGAGGAAAAAGGGCTGACCCTGGAGGTGGAGGTGGCACCGGACATACCGAAGGCCGTGCTGGGTGATGATGGACGGATCAGACAGGTGCTCATCAATCTGCTGGGCAATGCGATCAAATTTACGCACCAGGGGCGAGTGGATGTCTGCCTGACTCCCCATCCTCAGGAACCGGCGACGCTCCTGATTCGGGTCACGGATACCGGCATTGGAATTTCCCAGGAGCAAACAGAGCATATCTTCGACCTTTTTATCCAGGCGGATGCGGGTGTCAGCCGAAAATATGGCGGTACGGGCCTGGGACTGGCCATTTCCCGGCGTCTGGCAGAATTGATGGGGGGCCAGATTGAGGTCACCAGCCAGTTGGGTCAGGGCAGTTCTTTCTGTTTCACCCTCCCCATGCGGATTGTGGCATCCGTCACACCCCTGGTCGAGGAACAGAGCTTTGCTGTCGACACACGCGGTCTGCGCATCCTGCTGGCGGAAGATGTCGAGGAAAACCAAATGCTGTTTGAGGCCTATCTGATGGGAACCTCTCACCACCTGGTCATGGTAAACGATGG
>CAIWLA010000678.1 GCA_903913345.1 uncultured Magnetococcales bacterium
CTCAGCTCGCCTCTCAACTCGCCTCTCAGTTCGCCTCTCAACTCGCCTCTCAGTTCGCCTCTCAGCTCGCCTCTCAGCTCGCCTCTCAGCTCGCCTCTCAACTCGCCTCTCAACTCGCCCCTCAATTCAATCTCTTTCGACCATTTTTCAACCTCTATAGTCAACATGTGAACGACCTCCTCAAGCTCTTCGGGAATGGATGGGAGTGGGTTGGCATTCTGGAATCGTCCCAGACCCACAGTCACCAACTCGCGGAACAACCGTTTGACCGGTGGGCCATCGGGATGTCTTGCAAACCACGCCACGACCTCTCGACTGGCCTCCAGAAGCAACTCTGGACTCACCGGGCGATCCATGCGGAGAAAAACGGCGACCAACGATGGACGGTTTCTCAGATCTGCATCCGGGAACAGCCCCTCATCAATTGTATAATACCGCATTTCCGGCTGATACTTCCACAACGGTGATCCCGTTGGCAGACGAATCAGATCCCGCAGGTTGGTATGGGCATTCCACCTGGACTCCCCATTATAGAGTACAATGGGCAAAATCGGGGGCAAGCCATCCACCGGTTTCAACCGCCGCTCATCCACCAACTGCTGGTAAAGCAGACCGGTATAGACATCCAGGCGCAGCACCATCCATTCGTCTATTTCGGACTGGAACTCCAAAATCAACAGCAAAAACAGATGACCACCAGTGCGGATGGGAATCTCCCATACCATGTCTCCCCGTCTGCGCTGTCCCGTCCGGGCGGTAAACTTGGTGTTGAGTCGCTTCATCTGCGACACGTCCAGTTCCGCCAGAAGGTCGGGTTCCAGAAAATTTTTCAACAAATCTGCCACCATCTCCGGGTGAGCGAAAAGGCTATGGTGGATCGAGTCGGAGGTGTGGGCGGTGTCAGCCATGGATCAATCCACCCGGATCAGGGGTGGGCAGGCGTGCCTGCCTCACAAACGGAACGGTTGCCCACTCCCCTCCGCCAGCAGCGGAAAGGCCACCGTCTCAAACAGAATATCCGTTTTTTGCTCCCGATTGCCCCGGACGCGGACCGCCTGCATGACGGGATCGCCCGGTTGGCCGACAATCGCCACCAGTTGGCCGTGGGTGCCCAGTTGAGCCAGCAGCGGGTTCGGGATGGATTCGACCGACCCGCAGAGAAGAATGGCCTCAAACGGTGCCCGTTCGGGCCAACCCGATGCCATCGCGCCGACCTGCCAGTGGATGGCGTCGGTGTGGGTAAGCTGTTTGCCCAGTTCGGCCAACGCCGGGTCGGCCTCCAGGGCGAACACCTCTCCACCCATATGGGCCAGCAGGGTGGCCTCATAGCCGGTGCCCGCCCCCACCACCAGTATTTTCTGACCAGCGGTGATGATGCCCAGGGCCTGCACAAGCCGGGCCGTTTGCAAGGGTTTGAGCGCGCGCCGCGTCGCATTCATGGGCAGCGCGTGATCCGAATAGGCAAATTCCTTATGGGTGTCTACCACAAAGGGTTCTCTCGATGTCGAAAGAAAGGCTTCCAGGAGGGCCGGATTGTCCACCCTGTTGGGTGCAATCTGCGATTTGACCATATTGGTGCGTGCCAAAGAAAAATCCATAAACCTCTCCTTTCATAGTGTCGATCAACCGCCGTGGCCTGCTCAACCGGGGGGTTCCCCCCATTCCGACCTTCCGCGAGGATTGTACCCTCAAAGTCCCTCCAGAATCCAGGCCATTTTCTCTGTTTGGGCCAATCGTTCCGGAGTACCCATATCCGCCCATTGGCCACCGAGGGAAAAACCTCGCAACCGTCCGGTCTGCAAGGCATCATCAAAAAAACGGTTTAATGAAAAAGGGCGCAGGGGATACCGGGTCAGGGCGGCGGGTGATACCACGAGTATCCCTGCATAGGTCATCCCCAGGGGATGACCGGCCGCCCGTTTGAGTTGGCCCGTGGTGGCATCATGGAGAAAATCGCCACCGCCACCCGCCGGGGGAGGGACCATGCCCAGCAGACCATCCATCTGGCGCGGCTCGAAGGTCGAGAGCATGGGTTGCAGATCTCCGTTCCAGAGAATATCCCCGTTGACGACCAGAAAGGGGGCATTGCCCATGTGATGCAGGGCATTGACCACGCCGCCGCCGGTATCCAGACAGCTCTCCTCGCGGGACCAGGTGACCTGGACGCCCCATTGGGCACCATCCCCCACATAGTCTACCAGTTTGTCCGCCAAATGATAGGCATTGATGACAATGTGGGTCATGCCCAGTCGGGCCAGGCGCAACAGGGTGTAGACAATGACCGGACGCCCCTGCACCGCCACCAGGGGTTTGGGGGTGTGATCGGTCAAGGGGCGCAACCGTTCTCCCCGTCCGGCGGCCAGGATCATGGCGTGCATGGGCATCTCATGGGGCATAGCGATCCATCAGGGTGTTCAACAGGGCCAATTCGGGATAGAGGTTCAATGTCTCGCGGACGTAGCCCATGGTGCGGGGAATATCGTTCAGGTAGCCATGTTTGCCATCCCGG
Organism: uncultured Magnetococcales bacterium; assembly: GCA_903913345.1. GTDB lineage: Bacteria > Pseudomonadota > Magnetococcia > Magnetococcales > Magnetaquicoccaceae > Magnetaquicoccus. The sequence goes on from CAIWLA010000678.1 coordinate 2,510, forward strand.
CGGGATAGGCGGCCAAAGATGCCGATGGCCTTCAGGTTGCGCTGTATCGCCATCCAATCGAACGCCCGCTGAAAGGTGGGCAGATCGGGGGGGGCATATCCCAGGCGGGTGGCGGCCCCGTCGAGCCACAGGGCGATCATCTCCGCCCGAAAGGGTGGATCCCAGGCCACATAACAATCCCGCAACAGGCTGGCCAGATCGTAGGTGATCGGTCCGACGACCGCATCCTGAAAATCCAACACCCCCACCCCGCCGGGGTGCCACATCAGATTGCGGCTGTGGTAGTCCCGATGGACGAACACCACCGGCTGTTGCTCAATGGCCTCCAGCAACCGGGTAAAGACCGTCTCGAACCGTTGCCGATCCTCCCCGGCAATGGGAGTCTCCCGGATTTGCTCGATATACCAGTCGGTAAACAGGGCCAATTCCCGGCGCAGCATGGCCCGGTCGAACAACCGCTGGTGGGCGATGCAGGAACCGTCCATGGGGGTGGCCTGGATATCCAACAGGGTTTGAACGGCGGCCCGGTAGAGGGGGCGCGGGTCCGCCTGCTGCCGGATGGCCTCCAGAAAGGTGACATCGCCAAAATCCTCCAGGAGCAGGTAGCCCAGGTCCAGGCGTGCCTGCACTATCCGGGGAACGGGGACGCCAAACCGTTTGAGAAAACAGGCAATATCGAGAAAAGGGGCCGAATCTTCCTTGTCCGGGGGGGCATCCATGAGAATGAAGTGGTCCGTGGCGGTCTCCACCCGATAGTAGCAACGAAAGGAGGCATCGCCCGCCACGCGGGTGACGGTCAACGGCGCGCTGCCCAGCGTCTCGTGCAAAAACTGGTGGAGGGGATCAAGGGGTTGTCTCATGCGGTTGAAACCTGTGCAACACCTGTTGGGGAACAAAACCGTGGGCCGTCATCTCAAGGTGACGCCAATCCGGGCTGGATTGTACATATTCCAGTCGGATATGCAAGTGGTGGGCAGGAATCCACCGACCGCCCTTGTCTGGCCACTCCACCAGGACGACGCTCGCGTCATCCAGGTACTCTTCCATGCCGATGAGGGCCAGTTCATCCGCGTGGCGGAGGCGATAGAGATCAAAATGATGCACCGGCAGCCGGCCTTCCGGGTAGCTGTTGACCAGGGTGAAGGTGGGGCTGGTAATATAGTCGTCGGTGATGCCCAGGCCGCGAATAATGCCACGGGCCACCACACTCTTGCCCGTGCCGAGATCCCCGTCCAGCAAAACAACCACGCCAGCGGTCAACACATCGGCCAAGGCTCTGGCCCACGCCTCGGTCTCCGTCTCGGAATGGCTGGTATGGCGGCAGGACGGTTCCATCGTGCGCAGGCGTTACCTGGAGTGGGTGGGATGTTCCACCAGCATGGCGCGAATGATATCCCGTTTGC
>CAIWLA010000679.1 GCA_903913345.1 uncultured Magnetococcales bacterium
GACTGCTTCTCCCTGGCCGCCGAACTTGCGGCACTGAGCGATGAGCGACAGAGTCTTGAATCGGCCTCTGACTTGTTGAAGCAACTCAACCGGCAACTGCAAGAGACCTCTGGAACGCTGGTAAGCCTGGAAAACGAACTGGACGCCTACAAGGACAAGCGATCCAAGACAGAACAGAAAAAGTCCGATACAGAAACGTTACGGAAACAAGTACAGATATTGATAGAGCAGGCGCAGAGCGGAACGGAAGGCTCTCCAGGGGTGTTGACCGAGAGACTGGATGCCATGCGCGCTGAGGTGCTGGGGGATCATCTGCTGACCGTGGAATCCTGCGATCACCGGGAACAGGAGCTGCGTGCCTGGTTGCAGGCACGCATTGATGCCGAAGACCAAAAACTCAAGCGGTTGCGTGACAAAATCATTCGCGCCATGATGGATTTCAAGGAACAGTTCAAGCTGGAGACTGCCGAGTTTGATGCCCACATCGAAGCCGCCTTCGAGTATCAAAAGCTGCTTGATCAACTGAACCGTGACGATCTGCCGCGTTTTGAGGCCCAGTTCAAAAGGTTGTTGAATGAGAACACCATCAACGAGATCGCCAATTTCAATGCCCAACTCTCCCGTGAGCGTGAGACGATCAAGGAGCGCATTGCCCGCATCAACGACTCCCTCACCCAGATAGACTACAATCCAGGTCGTTACATCACACTGGATTTCCAGACCACCCCCGACGCGGAGATCCGGGACTTTCAGACCGATCTGCGCTCCTGTACGGAAGGATCCTTGACCGGATCGGAGGATGCGCAATATTCGGAGGTCAAATTTCAGCATGTCAAGCATATCATCGACCGTTTCCGTGGTCGCGAGGGCGTGTCGGATCAGGACCGGCGATGGACCACCAAGGTGACGGATGTGCGCAACTGGTTTTTGTTCGCCGCCAGTGAGCGTTGGCGTGAAGATGACACAGAATACGAGCATTATTCCGATTCCGGCGGCAAATCCGGCGGTCAGAAGGAAAAACTGGCCTACACCATTCTCGCGGCCAGCCTTGCCTATCAGTTCGGTCTGGATTGGGGCGCGGTGCGTTCACGCTCCTTCCGTTTTGTGGTGATTGATGAGGCCTTTGGCCGGGGATCGGACGAATCCACCCACTATGGTCTCACCCTGTTCCAGCAGCTTGGCCTGCAACTGTTGATCGTCACGCCACTGCAAAAGATTCCCATCATCGAGCCCTTTGTCGCCAGTGTGGGCTTTGTACAAAATGAGGATGGACGGACATCCAAACTGCTCAACCTTACCATTGAGGAGTACCGGATGGGGAGGCCGGAGTCATCACCGTGAATTGGACGACGGCCAGCGATCTGAAGGAGCAACTGCGCCGACTGTGGGAGCGGGGTGAATTGTTGCGCAGTCTGGTCAACACTGAGCCCTGTTTCCCGAAGCGTCTCACGTTGAAAGTGCCCAACTCCAATGAGTTGACCGACCGTTTTGATGCGGTGCGTGCCTGGATTGGGGAAGTGACCACCCTGCCTCAGATCCGCATTGAATGGCGCGAATTCAGGCATGGGGTTTTGGGCGCGCAGCGTGTGCCGCAGGCGGCCTGGGTGGACAACCTGGACCATGTACTGCACCTGATTGGCAAACGGTCGGAGGCGGCGCGCTTCACCAAACTGCTGGTTCACACCCGTTCACAGCAACCGGCATTGCTCCCATGGCTGGACAAACGCCCATTGCAAGCCTTGGCCTTGGCCGACGACTGGGAACGCCTGCTCTTTGTCGTGGAGTGGATTGCCCGCCATCCCCACTCCGGACTCTACCTGCGCCAGGTGAATATTGCCGGCATCCACACCAAGTTTATTGAATCATATCGTGTGGTTTTGTCGGAATGGCTGGATTTGGTTTTGCCGGCCACGGCAATCCGGGCAGAGCAAACCGGGGTTGGCCAATTCGCGACACGCTATGGATTTCTGGACAAACCGACCCACATCCGCTTTCGCCTCCTCGATGAACGGATCCCATTACTGCCCGGACCATGCAGGCCCGATGTGGCCCTGGATGCAGAGAGTTTTTCCCTGTTGAGCCTGCCCATACGCCGGGTGTTTGTTACGGAAAACGAGATCAACTTTTTGGCCTTCCCCCCGGCACCCGACGCCATCGTCGTCTTTGGTGCGGGCTATGCCTTGGATGCGCTGGCAAAAGCCGCCTGGCTCAGGGGCTGCGCCATCCACTACTGGGGCGATATCGATACCCATGGTTTTTCGATCCTCAACAGACTGCGCAGCCATTTCAATCATGTCCACTCCTTCCTGATGGATCGGTCCACACTGATGGCCCATACAGAACTGTGGGGCGAAGAGGTGAATCAGTGCCTGTCCGACCTGCCCTGGCTGAACGAAGCGGAGCGGGCGTTGTTTGATGACCTGCGGGACAACCGCATTCGCAAGGGGCTGCGTCTGGAACAGGAGAGGGTGGGCTTTTTGTGGGTGGAGGAGACGTTGGCAGGTCTGCTCGAACAGGACAGAACTGCAATACACAGAGGAGATTCCTGGCAATAAATGTTCA
>CAIWLA010000680.1 GCA_903913345.1 uncultured Magnetococcales bacterium
CCGGGAGAGTTATGTCCTCTCTTCGGAGACCTGCGCCCTCAATCTGGTTGAGGCGCAGTTTGTGCGGGACATCAAGCCGGGCGAGATGGTGGTCATTACGGCCAAGGGGGTGGAGTCCTGTTTTCCCTTTCCCCGGCGCGACAGCCAGCATATTTGCATCTTTGAGTATGTCTATTTTGCCCGCCCGGATTCCACGATCGACGGCATCAATGTCTATGAATCCCTCAAGCGGATTGGTGCCCGCCTGGCCAAGGAGTTTCCGCTGGCGGCGGACGTGGTGGTTCCGGTGCCCGATTCCGGGGTGCCAGCGGCGTTGGGTTATTCCCAGGCCTCCGGGATTCCGTTTGAGTTGGGCATCATTCGCAACCATTATGTCGGGCGCACTTTTATCGAACCGCAACAGGCCATTCGCCATTTCGGGGTCAAGATCAAGCTCAACACCAACCCGAATATTCTGGAGGGAAAAAAGGTGGTGTTGGTGGATGATTCCCTGGTGCGTGGCACCACCAGTCGCAAGATTGTCAAGATGGTGCGGGCCGCCGGGGCCAGTGAGGTCCACATGCGCATCTCCTCTCCGCCCACCACCCATCCCTGTTATTATGGCATTGACACCCCCACCCGCCGCGAACTCCTGGCCGCCACCCATACCATCGAGGAGATGCGCGCCTATACCACAGCCGATTCCATCGGTTTTCTCTCCCTGAAAGGGCTGTACAAGGCGGTCAACAATGGCCAGGATGTGGGCTTTTGCGATGCCTGCATTTCCGGAGAATATCCCATTGCCTTTCCCAAACATGAGGAAGAGCCGCAGTTGACCTTGTTGCAGGAGATTTGAGTTGGAAAATCATGTATGAATTGAAAGAGATCCATATCAAGGGCTTCCGGCGTCTGCGGGATCTGCGCCTTGAGATGCGTCCGCTGATGGTCATGATCGGTGCCAATGGGGTTGGCAAGAGTTCTCTTCTGGATGCCCTGAATCTGCTGTCGGCCTCGGCGTCTGGGCGGTTGAATGTCACCTTGAACAAGACGTTGGGGGGTATCACCGATGTGTGCACCCGCGGACAGAGCGGTCGCCTGGACCTGGCGGTCGAGATGGCTCTCTCTGACCAATCCCCTTTGAAGTATGAACTGGGTCTGGAGACCAAGGGATATACCTACCGGGTCGCCCACGAAAGACTGTCCCAGGATGAAGGCAAAGGAGACCCTTCCGAACCGATCGTGCATATAGAATCCAGTTATGACCTCATCCAGTATTACGATGTGGAAAAAAAACGTTTGGTCAAGGCCAATTGGGAACCCAACTCGCTGGAGTCGACGTTGTCGCAGATTCCCAAAATGTTCAAACAGCCAGAGGAATTCAGACAGATTTTGAGTTCTGCCGGTCAATATCATCTGCCGGATGTCGGTCGGAACGCCCCCATCAAACTGCCGCAGCCCATGCGGCCAGCCGATTTTCCCGGTGCCAATGGCGAGGATTTGGTGTCGTTTCTCTATTCGCTGCGTGAAACCGACCGTGATCGGTATGAGCGAATTGAGGATACATTAAAAGTCGCCTTTCCCGATTTTGAATCGCTCCATTTTCCACCGGTGGCGGCGGGCATGTTGTCGATGACCTGGAGGGAGAAAAACTTTAAAGATCCCTTTTATATACATCAACTGTCGGATGGGACGATCCGTTTTTTGTGGTTGATTTCCGTGCTGCAAAGTCCTGGTTTGTCCACCATCACCCTGATCGACGAACCGGAGGTCAGTTTGCACCCGGAAATGTTGAGTCTCTTGGTCGATTTGCTGCGTGAAGCCTCATTAAGGACTCATTTAATCGTCGCCACCCATTCTGACCAGCTCATCCGTTTTTTGAAACCCGAAGAGGTGGTTGTTCTGGATAGGGATGAAGAGGGTTTCACCACGGCCCGTTGGGCGGACACCTTGGACCTGGGGGATTGGCTGGCGGACTACAGCCTGGATGAAATCTGGCGCATGGGACCGATGGGGGGGCGATCGTGAAGATCATCCTGATCGTCGAAGGCAAGACAGAAAAAGCCTTTGTATCGCATCTGCGTGGCTATCTGCAAGAAAAGTTGCCCAACAAAATGGCCAGGCTTGAGACCCATCCGTATCATGGTCTCATCCCCATGGGGCCGGAACTGCAACGGATTGTGCGGCTTTATCTGCATGATACCCGCCATTCCCCAGCCGACCATGTCATTGCCCTGACCGATGTGTACACGGGCACTCGACCGCCCAGATTTCAGGATGCCATGGATGCCAAGGGCAAGATGCGCGAGTGGGTTGGCGATGAACCCCGATTTCATCCCCATGCCGCGCAACATGACTTTGAGGCGTGGTTGATCCCATATTGGCGGACGATTCAGCAACTGGCGGACCACAAAATGACCGGACCCGCTTGTCCCCCGGAACAGGTCAATCACGATCAGCCGCCCGCCCATCGCATCGAGAAAATTTTCCAAGCGGGTGGACGCGCCTATGTCAAGCCCCGTGATGCGGGACGCATCCTGCGCGACAACGACCTTTCCGTTGCCATTGCCCAGTGCCCGGAGTTGAAAGCCTTCGTGAATACCATTCTTTTCGTTTGCGGCGGCGCACTGATTCCGTAGGGCATGCGCCACAATCCAGTTGGCCAATCGGCCCATGAGGGGAAATACAAGTCATCCATTGCAATCTTTCTACAACGGCCCGCACCCCCGCACCGCCTCCGGCACCCGGTCGGCAAACCGCCGGAAATTTTCCTTGAACTGCCCCGCCAACACCTGGGCCTTCTCGTCATAGGCCCGCGGATCTGCCCAGGTGTTCCGGGGATTCAGCCGGGACTTGTCCACACCGGGAATGTTTCTGGGCACCCGCAAACCAAAAATGGGATCGGTATCGGTCTTGGCCCTGTTCAAACCATCAGACAGAATGGCGTCAATGATGGCACGGGTCTCGCTGATCGGCATCCGCTCCCCTTCCCCATACGGACCCCCACTCCACCCGGTGTTGACCAGCCAACACCGGGCCTGCGTCTCGGCCAGCTTGTCCCCCAACATGTGGGCATAATGGACCGGATCCAATACCATGAACGGCTCCCCAAAACAGGCGGAAAAGGTGGCTTGCGGGGTGGTCAAACCCACCTCGGTGCCCGCCAGCTTGGCCGTGTAACCGGACAGAAAATGATACATGGCCTGATCACGGGTCAACTGCGCCACCGGCGGCAATACCCCAAAGGCGTCCGCCGTCAATAAAATCACATGCCTCGGATGACCACCCATGCTGGTCGCCTGAATGTTGGACAACGATGTCAGCGGATAGGCCGCACGGGTGTTCTCGGTAAACAACGCATCATACAAATCCACCCGCCGACTGACCGGATCCATCACCACATTTTCCAACACCGTCCCGAAACGCCGAGTACATCCCCAAATCTCCGGCTCCGCATGGGGAGAAAGGTTGATCACCTTGGCATAACAACCCCCCTCAAAATTGAAAATACCCCGGTTGGACCACCCATGCTCATCATCCCCAATCATCCGCCGCCGAGGATCCGTGGACAACGTGGTCTTGCCCGTGCCAGACAAACCAAAAAAAATGGCACAATCATTCTCAATGCCAATGTTCGCACTGCAATGCATGGGCAATACCCCCATCCCCGGCATGATATAATTCATCACGGTAAAAATGGATTTTTTGATCTCCCCCGCATAACCGGTCCCGCCGATCAAAATCTCCCGCCGCCCCGGATGAAAGATGATGAAGGCCTCGGAACGGGTGCCATCACTCTCCGGGTGCGCCTTGAAACCGGGCACCGCAATCACGGTATAATCGGGATCCTGAATCGTGTTGTTGAAGGTGCGGGGATGGATGAAAAGACTGCGGGCAAAAAGGGCCTGCCAGGCCCACTGGGTGATCACCCGGACCCGCTTTTGATAATAGGGATCCGCTCCCACCCGACACTCCTGGATGAAGAGATCCCGCTCCTGCAAAAAGGCCAACACCCGGCGGCGCAACCGCTCATAGGTCTCCGGGTCAAACGGACGATTGGTCTTGCCCCAGGCAATCTGCTCCTGACTGCCCGGCTCCTCGACAATAAATTTGTCGTTGGCCGAACGACCCGTATACAGGCCCGTCGCCACCACCAACGCCCCCCCCACCGACAAACGCCCCTCCTTGCGGTGGATGATCCACTCCATCAGCTCCGATGCGGAACAATCCAGATGGATGTTGCCGACATTATCCAGACCTTGATCGGTCAGGGACTGCCGTATGGTCTCCGACAGGTGTTCCCGAAGTGCAGTGGTCGCCATCTCGATTCCTTTCTGTCGAGTCGCCTTGTTTAAAAACGATCCCCCTGCCGCACGGGGAGATTGGGCAGACGGTCCAGAGGCGTTCTGGGGACAGTTCCACCAAAAAGAGCCTCCAAACGTGCGGGTTTGGCCACCTCACGCCATCCCTGCTCCCCCACCAGAGGGACAAAACGGCAGACCTCCAGAACCTCCCGCTGCAGGGTTTCCTCTCCCGTGCGGGTCAGACGGATCAAATGTTGGGTCTGGGCATTGCCTTCCGGGATCAGCAGAGAACCGCCAATGGCCAGTTGATTGGTGAGATTTTCCGGGATGACGGGGGTGCCCGCCGCCACCAGAATGCGGTCAAAAGTGCGCGGCTCCGGCCAGCCGAGGCTGCCATCGCCCAGATGATAGGATACCGTGAACAACCCCAGGTGCCGCAATCGCTGGCGCGCCAGATCCGCCAACACCGCAATCCGCTCAATGGTAAAAACCCAACGACACAACCCGGCCAGGACGGCGGTCTGATAACCCGAACCCGTCCCGATCTCCAATACCTCTTCACGGCCCGTCTGGGCCAACGCTTCGGTCATGCGGGCGACAATGTAGGGCTGGGAGAGGGTCTGACCCTGGCCGATGGGCAACGCCGCCCAGCTATACGCCAATCCGGCCAACGCCTCATCCACAAACGCATGGCGCGGCACCTCGCCCATCACATCCAAAACCCGCTGGTCGTGAATGTGCTGGTCGATCAACTGCTCTTGCACCATGGTTTTTCTGGCGCGCTGGTAGGGCAATGCCTGCCGAGTGGGGGACATGGAAAACAATCAATCATCCCAAAAAGAAAAGCCAACCCCACGCGATTCTGTCGCACAGAACCGCCCGGATACCCAACACCCCGTTCCCATACCGCCGCCTGTCGCGCAACTTAAACCGTCAGCGATCACCACCGACGGTTCAACCCCCGGCTATGGCGTCGAGCTTTCCCCTTCCCGGACCCGTTCCCGCAAAATCTGGCTGGGCTTGAAGGTCAACACCTTGCGGGCGGTAATCTCGATCTCCTCACCGGTTTTGGGGTTCCGACCCCGGCGGGGCACCTTATTCCGAATGTTAAAATTGCCGAAGCGGGAAATTTTCACCGACTCCCCACTCTCCAGCTTCAAACGGATGGTCTCAAACACCGTATCCACGATGGTGGCGGCCTCTTTCTTGGCCACGCCGATCTCGCGGTAGACGGCTTCCACAATATCTGCCTTTGTCATTGACTGATCCATACCATTCAACCCGCTTTTTGGGAACGGCGGGCTGCTCCTTTGTTAACTGGATAAGAGTCCACGGGAAAAAAACCGCACAAGCATTCTTGATAACGGATTCCGTCGGTCGTGTCAATGCGGGGAATTCAGCCGGACACTTGTTTTGATTCGATTTTTACTTTGCCCGCACCAGAACGGCTTTTTCGACCATTCCAGGCAAAAATAAAGCAATTTTCATACCATGCACCAGATTTTCGGCCAGAAAAATGGGAATGGCCATCCAGTGGGCTATTCCGGGTGGGTCAGGCCGGCATACTGTTGGAGGTAGCCGCAAAACAGGGGTTCAATGGCGCAGGGAACGGAAAAACAGGCCTGGGGATGATCGGGATGGCGCGGTTCCAGATGGACCCCAAAGGGTGCAAAGGTGTCGAGCAGATCATAAACCAGGGTGTGCAGTGGCCAATGGTATATCGCGCGTTCCTCGCTCTGTTGCAACGCCTCGGGCGATAGACCGAGGCTTTCGATCAGCAGCCGAATCTGCCGGGTGGTGGGTTTTAACAGTCCCAGACGGGTGGAGAGGAGATAGGGCAGGTCCAATTGAAACAGGACCTCGGAGAGGGAGAGTTCCTGGTCTTGAAGGGCCTGGAGCAGTTCCTGGGTCTGCCGTTCCCGTTTTTCCTGTCGTCGGAGCTGCTCGCGGTGCCGGTTGGTCGCCTCGGACCGTTGCAGGATGGCGGCCATGGCCTCCTGGACAACGGGCATATCGGAGGTGGTCTCACCCCGGATAAAGAGGGGATGCCGCAACAGGGCCAGGACAAAATCGGTGTTGGTGTGGAGTCCGGTGACCCGCAGGGTCTCCAGGGCGGTGATGAGCCGACGGCGGGCCGCCTCCCGATGGACGCCCCGGGTGACCACCTGCATCACCATGGAATCATATTGCTTGTTGGGCATGCGCAGGACTTGCCGACCATCGCCGCCATCCAGGCGACTGTCCATGTAGACGGTAATATCCCGGCCGGCGGGCAGCTCCAGGGTATGGATGGGTTGACCGGCCTCCGTGACGGTGACCACATCGACACCCATGGCCTTTTTGAAGGCCTCCCGCTCGGCGGCGGAGAGAAACCGCTCGAAACAGATGCGGGCCTCCATGGTGTGCCCTCCCCGCACCTCGGCATCCAACTGTTCCTGGGATTTCAGCCGTTTGCCCTCGGCAATATCCCATTGGGTCTGAATAAATTGAATGCCGCCCTGATGTCCGGAGACGGGATGCTCCACCTGGATGCGGGTGTTGACCTCCAGGAAATAAAACCGTTTTTCTTTGGGTAGATACATCATTTCAAAGGTGGCCAGCCCCTCGTAGGGATGGCCCAACTTTTCCTCGCCCTTTTTGAAAAAGGCGGTGATGTTTTCCCGGAGAAACTGCACCTGTTCCGGGCTGATGCCGATGGCAACCTCTTCATTAATTTTTTGTTTGCCCCGTTGCAACGTGCAGTCCCGCATGGGTCCAAAGCGGATCGACCCCTCCTTGTCCACCATCACCTGCATCTCGACATGCCGGTTGGAAAGGATGAATTCATTGATGATGAAGGCGGGATGGCGGGCAGCAAACTGTTCAAAAATCGTCAA
>CAIWLA010000681.1 GCA_903913345.1 uncultured Magnetococcales bacterium
AATCGGGGCTTCGCCCCGCACCCCACCAACTGGCTCTGCCCTCTGGACACCCACTGGGGGCCGTGACGGCCCCCAGACCCCGGCAAAAATTATTGAATGTCAACACGCCCTAGGCGATCGTGCGTCGATGATAAAATTTTCAGACCACCTCAATAACCTTTTCGCCCGACAACAAGGCAGATTCGATGCTGGGAAGCATTTTCTCAAACCAAACAAACAATACGGCATTGCTGGTATTTCCCACCCTGATCCAAACGATGGGAGGACCATCAGCGATCAAATAGTGCCGCTTCACAAAGTCGTCATCCTTCGTTATAATGGCGGCTCCTGTGCTGACGGCCTGTGACCAGATTGTCGAGTCATTGGCTCCAGCCAATCCGATATCAACAACATGTTCCGCCTGTCGTTCCAACCCGGAAAGAAAACGGGCCAAGGCAGGAGGAAGCTGGGCATCGACGAGATAACGCAAGTCAGGCTACACTCAAGACGGGATGATCGGCTTGCAGGGCAGCATATTCAAGGGCCGCAGAGATGTCGTCTGGCTCAAGATAGGGATAGTCAACCAGGATCTCTTCCCGTGACATGCCCGCTGCCAATAGTCCCAGGAGATCTTTGACCCGGATACGCAGACCACGAATACACGGTCGGCCACCACATTGGGCAGGGTTTACCGTGATTCGGTTCAGATGATTCATGTCGGATGGCTCCTTTTCAAAAACCATTTCAGGGACTTTTTCCAACGATCACCGTATCAAACCGCTGGGGTTCGAGCAGTCGGCGCGCCACTCGGAGAATATCGTCGCGGGTGACGGCGCGGATTCGGTCTGGCCATTTGTCCAGATAGTCCAGGCCGAGTCGGTAATAACCGATGCTGCCCCACAGGGCGGAGATCTTGCCCAGTCCGTCCAGATGGAGGGGAAAGGATCCCGTCAGATAGCGGATCACCTCCTGCAATTCCGTCTCCGACACCCCCTCCTGAGTGAGGCGTTGCAGCTCCTGATTCAACAAGGCCAGGGCCTCGTTGGTCGATTCCGTTTTGGTCTTCATCACCACAAAGAAGGGTCCGTTGTTCGACAGGGGGACAAAATGGGAGTAGACCCCATAGGTCAAACCGCGTTTTTCCCGAATTTCCGTGCTGAGGCGGCTGTTGAGTCCGGCACCGCCCAACAGTTGATTGAGTACATAAAATGCATAATAATCAGGATCCTGACGACGAATGCCGATGGTGCCCAGCAGCAACGTGGTCTGAGGCAAATCCATCTCGATCCGTTCCGTTTTGGCTCCACCAACGGGGGGATCCGCCGGGACCGACGGGATGGCGGCCAACGGCGAGGGTTGGCTGTTCAGCCCAGACAGATGGCGGTCGATCAGCCCTTGCAGTCGCGGCAAATCCAGATCCCCCGCCACGGCCAATACCATGTCGGGGGTGTGAAAGGCATCGGTCTGGAAACGACGTACATCCGCCAAAGTGATGCGCGCCAGACTCTCCAGGGTGCCCACCACCGGCAAACCATAGGGATGGTCGGGATAGAGCATCCGATGCAGCCGCAGAGAGGCCCGGGTCTGGGGCTGTTCCTGATCCTTGATGATCTGGGCGCGTTGTTCATCCATCGCCTGGGCAAAATCTTTTTCCGCCAGGCGGGGACGCAACAGACCATCTGCCAGTCGGGACCAGGACTCTTCCAGGTGTTCGGTCCGGGTGGTGAGCCGGACCGTCAGGGTTTCCAGGGTGGCCGAGGCATCCAGGAGAATGCCATGGAATGCCAACTGTTCTTGAAAGGTGGCCGAATCCATCTCCGTGCTCCCCTCATTGAACATCCAGGCGGTCATGGAGGCCACACCGCCCTTGCCCGGCGGATCATAGGCTGCCCCGCCCCGGGCGACCAGACGAACCTCCACCATGGGATTGGCATGGCTCTCCACCAGAAAGACCGTCATTCCCCCCGGTCCCTGAAACGATTGCACCTTGGGGGTTGCCTGGACAACGGTGACACCACAGAGCAGCCACCCACCCACCAGAAAGAGCCAAAACCGTCTGCCAATCATGGTCGCAGCACTCCCACAATGAGTTGCTCTGGTCGGAGATAACGGGCGGCCACCCTCTGCACATCCTCGGCGCGCACCGCCTCTATCTGTTGCGGATATCCTTCGATCAGCACTGGCCAATCAATCCCGTTGACGCTCAGCAAACCGATCGTGGCCGCCAACTCGTAAATGGAATCCTGGGCGAAGACATGGTGGGCGATCATGCTGTTTTTGGCCCGTTGCAACTCCCGTTCGGTGACCGGCTCCTGGGCCAGACGCCGGACCTCCCGCAGTATGGACCGTTCAATGAGCGGCAGGGCCGCCAGCCCCGTGATCCCGATGGGGGGGGTGGCTGTCGCTGCGGTCGTGGCGGGTTCTCCCGGAGCCTCCGGGTGGGCGGTCACGGAATCGGGTGGTTGGGGGTCAGCCGATTTCGGGGCGGCCGAGAGGGTGAACAGCTCCTCACTGCGGCCATATCCCCCGTAACGGGCCGAGACGGAGACCGCCAGCCCCTCTTCCAGCACCAGCTTTTGATACAGTCGGCTGCTGCTGCCGCCACCCAGAATGGTGGCCAGCAGGTCCAGCGCGAAGACATCCTCCTTCCCCGCCGTCAGGAGGGTGGGTGTCGGGTATCCCCCATACCACAGGGGCAGGGTGACCCCCTGGTCCGTGACCTCCAGACGGTGGGCCGCCAGAGGGGCCTCTCCAACCGGGGCGGCATCGGGAGGGGGGGTGTAGGCCGGAACGGTCGGTCGGGTCGGGTCGGGTCGGGCCGGAATGTCGGCAAAATAGTGGCGAACCTGTTGGGCCATCGCCGTCAGTTCGATATCACCCACCAGGACCAGGACGGCATTGTTGGGGGCGTAATAACGCTGATACCAGCCACGCAAATCGGCGGTCGTGAAATGTTGAATGTCGGCCATCGAACCGATGACCGGTCGGCCATACGGATGCGCGCCGTAGGCCTTGGCGATAAACTTTTCCAGAAAACGGCCATTGGGATCGGCATCGGTGCGCGACCGCCGCTCCTCTTGAACGACTTGATTTTCCGAACGGAACTCTTCTTCGCGCAGAGCCAGATTTTGCATCCGATCCGCTTCCAGACGCAACGCCAGCTCGATGCGGTCCGCAGCCAGTTTGATATAATAGCCGGTGGCATCCTGTGAGGTGGAGGCATTGTCTTCGCCGCCGTTGCGCCCGATGAGGCGGTGAAATTCGCCAGAGGGGACCGTCGGGGTTCCCTGAAACATCATATGTTCCAGCATATGCGACAGCCCCGTCTTGCCCGACGCCTCATCCAACGATCCCACCCGGTACCAGATGTAGGAGAGGGCAACGGGGGCCTTTGGTTCCCGGACCAGGATGACCCGCAGGCCGTTGTCCAGTGTAAAATCCTGGTGTTCCAGCCCCTCGGCCTGGAGGGGGATCAGGAACAGGAGCAGCAGTCCCAGCAGAGGAAAGGGTGCCGTCCGGCCTGCAAACCAGGAGAAGAGGCGGTTATGGTTTGATTTTGACATCGCTGCCTTTGTTGGTGTTTCCCATCCAGTCGGGCAGTTTTTCCTGTTTCTCGCGGGCGGCGGCGGAATCGTCCTGACTCTCCACCCCCGAAGGGGGCAGATGGATGGTTTGTTTGTTGTCCACCTTGGTGGAATGTTTTTGTGTCAACGCGGGATCGGCCCAGGTCGCCTTGTGTGTGCCCTCCGGTTCCTGGGCGTTTCCGGTGGGTGGCAAGGTGTCGAGATCCGGTGGAATCTCCAGCGGTTCACGGGTGGCAACGCGGGAGGGGTCCAGCAGGTTGCTGTCCCAGGGCAGGGTCAGGCTGCTGGAACATCCGCCCAGAAAGAGCATCGTGGTGGCATAAAGCCGGAAAAGGGTCTGTTTCATGGTTTTGTGGTTCCTGTTTTTCGAAAGCTGTCCCATAACAGCAGAGCAACGCCCAGACTGATGGCACTGTCCGCCAGGTTAAAAACCGGCCAGGAGAGATCATGCCAGTGCCAGTGAATAAAGTCTACCACCCATCCGTTGAGTACCCGATCGAGCAGGTTGCCGAGGGCACCACCGAGCACCAATCCCAGGCCGACGGCCTCCCGGATGCGGTCGGTTTTGCGCAACAGGGCGACCATGAAAAAGGTGGCGATCACGGCCACACCGATCAAAATCAGTCCGCGCCATCCCGGTGAAAAATCGGCAAAGAGGCCAAAGGCGGCTCCCTTGTTGTGGACCAGTTCCAGATCGAAAAAACCGGGCACCACCTCCATTCCCTGGCCCTCCAGGAGGGTGCCGGCAACCCACTTGGAGAGTTGATCGATCACAAAGACCAGGAGCGTCGTCCACAGACCAATCGACAACCGGGAGGGGTCTGCCCCTGGCGGTGTGGTCGCTGGTGGGAAAGAGACCGACTCCTCCGTCATCTATCCGCCCCTGTTGTACCCATCGATGGTTCCAGGTCAGTGACCACGGCGTGACAACGGGGGCAGAGGTCGGGATGATCCTCTGGCGCACGGGCGGAGGGGTGCCAATCGCCCCAGTTCCAGCAGCGGAGGCATTTGCCACCGGTGGTGCGGCGGAAGGCGATTTTCAACAGGGGCATCTCGGTGCCGACCGCCAGGCCATCCGGTGCCTGGTCGTCTCCCTCCAGGGTGACCTTGGCGACGATCAACAGACGGGAGAGGTCGGCAAAGCCCTGCAAGAGGGGGAGCAGATCGCCGCTGGCGTAGAGGATGATCTCCATTTCCATGAAGGAGCCGATCCGCTTGGCCTGCCGTTCCGGTTCCAACACCCGATAAACGGCGGCCCGCACCAGGCGAAACTGTTCCCACTCCGCCGCGAGGGCCGGATTGTGCCACTCCGGGTGGGGCTGGGGAAACCGGGTCAGATGGACCGACTCCGCCCGTTGCGGACCATCCTGGGCGGCTGGAGTGGGCATGAACGACCAGATCTCCTCCGCTGTGAAGGAGAGGATGGGGGCCATCAGACGGACCAGGGTTTCCAGAATATGGTGCAACACGGTTTGCGCCGCCCGGCGGGGCGGGGACTTTTTGCCATCGCAATAGAGACGATCCTTGAGAATATCCAGATAGAAGGCCCCCATATCGACGGCGCAAAAATAGTGGAGATCCTGGTAGACGCGGTGAAAGGCGTAGCTGTCAAAGGCGTTTTCCACCTGCTGAATCAGGTTGGCCAGGCGGTCCAAGGCCCAGCGATCCAGGGCGGGCATCTCTGACAGCGGGACGGCATCCGTCTCCTGATTGAAATCGTGCAGATTGCTCAGCACAAAGCGCAGGGTGTTGCGAATGCGTCGATAGGCATCGGACAGCCCTTTGAGAATTTCGTCCGAGAGCCGGATATCCCCCGCATAGTCCTCGGCGGTGACCCACAGGCGCAAAATATCGGCCCCGTATTGCTGGATCACCTTGTCCGGGGCGATCACATTGCCCAGGGATTTGGACATTTTGCGCCCCTGACCATCCACCACGAAGCCGTGGGTCAGTACCGCCTGATAGGGGGCACGGTGGCGGGTGCCGACGGCGGTCAGCAGGCTGGAGTGAAACCAACCCCGATGCTGGTCGGACCCTTCCAGGTAGAGATCGGCGGGCCAGTGCAGATTCCAACCGCTGGCCGCGCCCCGTTCCAGGACGGCGGCATGGGTGACGCCGGAGTCAAACCAGACATCCAGAATATCCTTTTCCTTGGTAAATGCGCTGCCGCCGCACTGGGGACAGCGGAAACCCGGCGGCAGGAAGGCCTGTGCCGCCTGGCTGAACCAGATATCCGCGCTGTGCTGTTCCACCTGTTTGGCAATGGTTTCTATCCCCTCGGCATCCGTGACCAGGGTGCCGCAACCGGCACAAAAGAGGACGGTGATCGGCACCCCCCAGGTGCGTTGCCGCGAGACACACCAGTCGGGTCGCACGGCGACCATGTTATGGATGCGCTCCTCGCCCCAGGCGGGAATCCACCGGGTGGCGCGAATGGCGGCCAAGGCCTTTTCCCGCAATTGATTGACCTCCATGGAGATAAACCATTGGGGGGTGGCGCGGATGACAACGGGCTTGTGGCATCGCCAACAGTGGGGATAGCTGTGGGTCAGGGGGCGATGGGCCAACAGACGGCCCTGGCGATCCAGCAGGTCGATGACTTCCCGATTGGCCTTGAAAATGTGCTGGCCCGCAAAATGGGGGGTCTCCGGCTTGAAATGGCCGGTATCGTCCACCGGATTGAAGGGTTTCAGTCCATACCGCTGGCCGACGGCAAAGTCTTCATGGCCGTGACCGGGGGCGGTATGGACGCAGCCGGTGCCCGCCTCCAGGGTGACATGTCCCCCCAGCAGGATGGGGGCATCCTGTTCCAGGTAGGGATGCCGGAACCGTTTGCCCTCCAACTCGGCCCCGTTGAATCGGGCGAGGAGGCGGGTCTGGGCAGCGGGCAGACCGATGGCGGCCAGAGCGGCCTCCCACAACCCCTCTGCGAGGATCAAAATATCTCCGGCGTGGATATTTTGCTGGCCTTCCGCCGCATTCACCTGGATGGCCACGTAGACCAGTTCGGGATGGAGCGCGAGGGCCAGATTGGCGGGAATGGTCCAGGGGGTGGTGGTCCAGATGACGATCGAGACGGGACCGGTCGGGGCAGAGAGGCCGGGCAGTGATTCGTCGTCGGCCAGGGGAAAGGTGACATAGACCGATTGGGAGGTATGTTCCTGATATTCCACCTCGGCCTCCGCCAGGGCGGTGACATCGTTGACGCACCAGTAGACCGGTTTCAACCCCTTGAAGAGACCGCCATTGAGTAAAAAGCGGCCCAATTCCCGTACAATGTCTGCCTCAAAGCGATAGGACATGGTCAGGTAGGGATTGTCCCACTGGCCGATGACCCCCAGACGCTTGAACTCTTCCCGTTGAATATCCACCCATTGCTCGGCATAGGTTCGGCAGAGGCCACGGAATTCGTTGATGGGGAGTTCCTCTTTGGTGCGCCCCTGTTTTTTTAACGCCTGCTCCACGTTGGTTTCGATGGGCAGGCCGTGGCAGTCCCAGCCGGGGAGAAAGTTGGCGTCAAAGCCGCGCATTTGCCGGGATTTGACGATGACATCCTTGAGCACCTTGTTGATGGCATGACCCATGTGCAGGTGGCCGTTGGCGTAGGGGGGGCCATCGTGGAGGGTGAATGGGGGTCGGCCCTGGGCATCGGCGCGCAGACGGGCATAGAGGTCCATGGCGTACCAGCGATGCAAAATGGCCGGTTCCATCTGGGGCAGATTGGCCCGCATGGGAAAATCGGTCAGGGGAAGTTGGACGGTATCCTTGTAATCCATCTTGTGGTCAGCTCCTGCCTGCTTGTCGCGTGTGAAAAAAGGTGCGGGCCTGCTGCACATCCAGACCAATCTGCCGTTGCAGGGCGGTACTGTCCTCGAAGGTCATCTCATCCCGCAGACGGTGCAAAAAGCGGACGCGCAGCACCTGATGGTAGAGGTTGCCACACTCCACCAGAACATGGACCTCCAGTTGCAGATGATCGCCGCCAAAGGTGGGGTTGTAGCCCAGGTTGGCCACCGCCGGCAGCCATTGGTCATTGATCCGGCCTTCGACAATATAGACGCCGGGGGGGGGATGCAGCATGTCGGTCAGCACCACGTTGGCCGTGGGAAAACCCATGGCTTGACCGCGTTTGTGGCCGTGGGCGATTCGTCCTTCCACCTCGAACTCTCGCCCCAGCAGGGTGGCGACCTCGGCAAACCGGCACTCCTTGACCCATTCGCGAATGCGGGTGGAGGAGACCACCTGGTGATCATCCTGCAACAAGGGCTGGCAGTAGACCGCAAAGCCCCATCGCTGGCCGAGGGTTTCCAGGGTGGTACAGTGGCCTTGTCCCCCGGTGCCGAAGCGAAAGTTTTCCCCCACCAGGACGGCGCGTATCCCCAACCCGTCCACCAGGATCTGGCGGACAAACTCGTCCGGGTGCAGGGCGGCCAGTTGGTGGGTGAAGCGCAGCACAAACAGGCCATCCATGCCACTGTGTTCCATCCACCGCGCCTTGCCGCGCATCCCGGTGATCCGTTCCGGTGCCTCTCGGTGATTCAGCAATTTTTGGGGATGTGGTTCAAAGGTGATCACCAGGGTGGGAATGTTTCCCATCTCTGCTGCCCGTTGGCGCAGGCCCTCCAACAGGGTTTGATGGCCCAGGTGGACACCATCAAAATTGCCGATGGTCACAGCGGCCCCCCGCAACTGGGGTGGCATATTGTTTATTCCGCGAATGATATACATGTCCATCGATGGAGCGGTTGTGCTGTCAAAAAGGGACAGGCTACCCGAAGGAGGGGCTTGAGGTCAATGCCGCGAGTGTGTTGTGGTGGTTCAACCCTCTGTTTGGTGGGTGCGGGCGGGAATCCATACCTCTCTTCACGGTTGGCTATGGATCATTTTCCGTGCCGCACTCGCCAGGAACCCAGATCGGCTCATGTGGTGGGTTGTGGCATGTCGGTCGATACTGTTCAACAACCCTTTGGGCAGAGAGATGTTGACGCGGGTGGATTGGTCTGTTTCTCGGATATCGTCCACTTCAACCACAGCCCACAACCAACCAGAAAAATCGGGATTTACCCTGTGTTCCTCCATGGATTTTTTCTTTGGCATCTCTATCCCTGCATCAACCAGACATTCCATGTGGGAGGTGATGGCTTCTTTGGCATTCACGATGGCCTCTTCCAATGTGTCACCCGCAGAAAAACACCCAGGCAGGTCCGGGACCACAACCCCAAAGGCATATTGTCCATCTCCTGTTTCGATGGCAACCGGGAAGAAAAGGGTGGATACTGGTTGGTTTTTCATTTCAATCCTGCTTGTTTGAGAATCGAGTTCAGTGTTCCGACCTGGAGATCCTTTTTGGGATGCGGAACGGTCACAATGCCCAGTCTGGTTGGGTGTTTGAAATGGTGGTGACTTCCTGTCACGCGAATCAGTTTCCAACCATCTCCCGTCAGAATCTTGATCAATTCGGTAGTGTTCATGGTTCCATGATGCACATCAATACACACAAAAGACAAGGAAAATCTGCACAATCATGGTTGGTCAGGGTTTTCTCTTCTGACTGCCGTTGGGTGGCTGGCCTGGAGCCGGTCTCACGCCCTGCTGGCAATGGGGCGGGGAATCTGCTACGCTGGTTTTCGTCGAATGGGCGCAAAACCCATGACCGGCAAGACGAACCCCTGCATCCACTTTCAGGATAAAACCATCATGGCCGCACGATTGACCAGAGTCACCCTGAACCACTTTAAAAATATTGTCTTGGATGCCGACGGCTTTTCGCCGGGCGATCTGGCCATCCTGATCGGTCCCAACGGGTGTGGCAAAAGCAATCTGGTCGCCGTATTGCAGTTTTTGAAGAAAAGTATGCTGGGGATACCGGAGGAGGACAGCAAGAGGACTGTCTGGGACAACGCGCTGGATGATTTTTTGGGTGGTCCCGGTCTGTTGGATGCCGCTCTGACACCGCCACAGACTGTTCGAATAGCATTTGACTTTGAGGACGACGATTGGCCGGATGGTATCCGTTTCGAATGGGCGTTGGAGGTTCGCAAAAACCTGAGACGGGTGTTTGTGCAGAGGGAATGGCTCAGACCGGTTCGGAATTTTTCAGAAACGGATGGACCATTTTATTATCGGTTCGATGGTGAGGAATCTGACCCTGAGTTGCCGAGTGATCTGGATGTCATACCTCGTCAGGCAACAAGGTTTGTTTATCATTTCGTTTTTAAATGGTATTTTTACAACGCCAACCACATGGATCTGGAAAAGATCCGTTCTTCCGAGCCGAAGGTCGGCTTGCCCGCCACGGTGCTGTCTGTTTCGGGTGAAAATCTGCCCACCGTTTTTGATAACCTG
>CAIWLA010000682.1 GCA_903913345.1 uncultured Magnetococcales bacterium
CGGGTAATCACGGTATGGAAATCCAGTGCGACGAGGAAGTCCCTTTTCCCGAATCCCGCCACTTCTATTCCACCAACAAGTTGGGCCCCATGTGGGGCTCGACTTATCTGGCGGAGAGAGAGTCCGTCATACATTGAAGCACTGACGTTCATCTGTGTTTGCCAAAGAGTATTCAAAATCAAATGATATAAACACTACCGAATGAAAAATTGCACTCAAGAACACCAGAGAGCAGGGATGAGCAGGGACGAGCAAAAAAAAAGTATGGGTAGAAGTATGGGTAGAAATGAGCCATAATATCTACAACATGGAGTTCGAATGGGAGCAGGCCGATACAGATTGACCGCACCCAAGGTGGCCAACTACTGCAAGCCTGGCTATCTGCTTGATGGTGGTGGGCTGTACCTCCAAGTAACGCGACGCGCTCCCGCAAAACCAAAGGAGAAGCGTAATAAACAGTCAGATGAAGTCGCGAAATCGTGGGTGTTTCGATATCGGGACAGGGTCACGCACAAACTGAGAGAAATGGGCCTGGGTTCATACTCAGATGTCTCCTTGGAGAAGGCTCGGGAATTGGCTCAGAAGAAGAGAGATCTCCTTCACGATGGGAAAGACCCGATTGCCGAGCGAAAGAAAAAGCTCATAGAGATCAAAGCCGAAGAAGCCAAGTCCATTACCTTCGATGAGGCGGCTGCAAAGTGCATTGCAGCAAAACGTGGTGGCTGGACGAATGCAAAGCATGCGGATCAGTGGACAAATACCCTGGCCACCTATGCCTCACCGGTCATTGGTCATCTGCCCGTTTCAGTGGTCGATTTAGCATTGGTACTGGATATTTTGGAACCAATATGGATGACCATAAATGAAACAGCGTCAAGAGTGCGACAGCGAATCGAGTCGGTTCTCTCTTGGTCTAAAGTGAAAGGGTACAGAGAAGGTGAAAATCCAGCGCGATGGCGCGGCCACCTGGATCAGATTCTCGCTCCGCCTTCGAAGGTAAAAACAGTTGAGCATCATCGGGCCATGCCTTACCGGGAGATGGGTGATTTCATTGTTTCATTACGAAGAGAAAATGGAATTTCACCAAGGGCTCTAGAGTTCACTATTCTCACGGCAGCGCGGACAGCGATGACCATTGGGGCTACCTGGAGTGAAATTAATTTTGAGAAGAAGTATTGGATAATTCCAGCGGATCGCATGAAGGGTAGAAAGGCCCATAAGGTCCCGCTTTCACCTCGGGCTTTGGTGATTCTGAAAGGCATGCAAATAGGGGAGAAGGGTTCATTCATCTTTCCTGGGGTGAAACCACATTCCCATTTGTCCTCAGGGTCGATGGACAAACTCTTGCAAGAAGATATGGCCCGAATCGATGCTACTGTGCACGGATTCCGGTCCACATTCCGCGACTGGGCTGGTGAGGAAACGAACTTTCCCAGAGATGTAATCGAACACGCCCTTGCACACCGTCTAAAGGATAAGGCGGAGGCCGCATACGCCCGAGGCACATTGTTCAAGAAACGAATCGAACTGATGAACGCTTGGGAGGAATTTTGCGGAGCCCCAAGCATAGGTTTGAAAACGCATGAGGAAGTCACTTAGTCGGTGCCACGGACCCAAAAGGAGTGCAGGCCTTTGCTTGGGGCAACGAGAGCCCCACCTTGGCAAATTGAGGCAGAGTGGTGACCGTGTCCCCGGCGAGCAGGATAGTCATGGTGTCTGGATTCAAGACCCGTTGGGCTGACGCCAGGACCTGCGCGGCATCGAGCGCTTGGATGCGGGCACTGTAGGTCGCAAGGTGGTTCAGGGGAAGCCCTTTGCAGAAGTTGTCTCCCAGAAACGCTGCGGTGGCTTTGGCATCTTGAAGGGTGAGTACCAATTGATAGGCCAACATGGCCTTCCCCTTGGTCAGTTCCTCTTCAGAGATGGGCTCCCTTCGAATAAGGGTGAGTTCCTTCAGGATCTCGGCAACGGAAGCTCCTGTGGCTGAGGTCTTGACGCCGCCTTTGACCTGAAATGGGCCTGGCTGCGAACCGAAGGCAAAATTGCTATAAATTTCGTAACAATAGCCGTGGTTTTCTCGGAGATTGACCATGAGCCGGGTGATTACGGCATCGCCCCCCAGCACTGCGTTCAGGAGGGCCATGGCCGGGGCGTCCGGACTTGCTGACGTGACCCCCGGCTGTCCGACCATGAGGATGGTCTGGGGCTTGCCCGGAAACGCTACGGTAACCAGACGCGGTCGAGTGGCAGGAACGGGATCTGGCTTGGGTTGGAGCGAGTTGCTACGGCCTCCCCAACGCTTTCCGAAACGGGCCTCCAGGATGGGGAGGGCTGTGGCCTCCGTCACAGCGCCCACCACTACAAGTGCGCAGCCTTCGGGTGCACGACCTTCCAGAAAAGTACGTACGTCCTTCAATTTGGTCACGGCAATTGAATCGGGGGTGCCTAGGGCGGGGCGTCCTTGTGCGCCAGAGCCGTATAGGGCCGCGTGGAAAGCCACATCGGCGGCGTAGGCCGGGTCGGCGGACTGGGCCTGAAGCTGGGCGAGGCGGTGAGCCTTCACCTTGTCCAATTCCCCCGGATCCAGGTTGGGACGCAACACCAAGTCCGCCAGGAACCCAGTCAGGTCCTTGAACTGTGTGGGAAGGGCCGTCAGGGACACGAAGAGGCTGTCAGGGCCAGCACCGATGTCCAGGCTCGCACCCATGGCATCGGCCTTGGCCGCAACTTCAGCCTGGGAGCAGCCAGCGGACCCCGCTTCGAGCATGGCAGCGGAGAGCATGGCCAAACCGGGCAGGCGTTGAGGGTCAGCCAGTGTCCCCCACCGGCTCACGAAACGAAGGGAGAGGATGGGACTGCCGGGGCGGTTCAGAAGGAGTACCCGCAGACCATTGGCCAGTCGGATCTCCTTGGGGCTTGGGACGTGAAAGGGTTCGATCGGGGGCAGGGGTGGGCGTTTGGCCAGGAAGGCCTCGCCGGGATTCAGTGGGTCTACCGGTCCCACCGTGGGAGTCTGCGAGAAGACAGGAAGGGTCAAGGCGACTACGAAGGCCAAGGTCGTAATGCGGGTCACCGGGCACCTCCTTCAGTGGTGGGTTCGACAATCACGACCACGCGCTCAGGGACGAAAAGCCGCTTGGCCATGGCCTGAATCGAGGCGGGGGTCACTGCTCGGTACCGGGCCTGATCCTGGGAAAGGGCGCTGGCATTCCCATAGTGGATGGCCAACTCGGTCAGCAGGAGTGCCCTCTGCTGGAAGTTTTCCAGCCTTCTGGCAAGTGCGGCATCATGCCGGTTCTGAGCCGAAACTACTTCGTCCGGGGTGGGCCCGTGGTCCGCCACGCGTACCAGTTCCTCATCCACGGCCTTTTGCACCTCGTCCAGGGTGTGCCCCGGTGCGACCATGGCGTCGATCTGAAAAAACCCCTGGAGGTCTAGTCCATTCTGGAAGCCGCCGACGGAAGTAGCTAAGGCATCCCGATGAACAAGGCGCTCATAAAGACGGGAGGCCTTCCCTTCCACAAGTATAGTTGCCAGAAGGTCGCATTCGGCATCTCCGTCGGTGGTGCCCGCAGGACTGAGCCAAGCGATATACACCCTGGGGGCCTTGATTTGGTCCTTCAGGGCAATGCGCTTTTCTCGGGCTAGGGTAGCGGGTGGGGGGGAGAGGTGTGGGGCCAAGGATCTGGCTGGCAGAAACCCGAAATACTTGTGGGCCAGTTTCAGCACTTCAGCCGGTTCAACATCACCGACTACTGACACGTTGGCATTGTTGGGTACATACCAAGTGGCGAAGAATGTCTTCACGTCAGACAGAGTGGCGGCCTCTAGGTCTTCTTGCGAACCGCCTGGCAACCAGGAGTAGGGATGGCCCTTTGGGAAAAGGGCCTCCATAAGGGCCCACCTGGCGTGGGCATAGGGACGGTTAAAGTCAGTCCGGTTCTCGTTGATAACCACTTCGCGCTGAGTGTCCAGTTTGGCTTGGGTCATGGTCGCGCCAACCGAAGCTAGACGATCCGCTTCCAACCAGAACAATGTCTCTAAGAGGTTGCTGGGCCCCGTTTCGCCATAGTAGGTTCCATCTCTACGTGTAAACGCGTTGTTTTGACCACCTGAGGCTTCCATGATGGTGTCGAACTGAGGGTAGGGCACGTTTCGGGAGCCCATGAACATGAGGTGCTCGAACAGGTGGGCGAAGCCGGTACGCCTCGGCAATTCGTTTCGGGAGCCAACACGGAACCAGATGTTCACTGCAACCCCAGGGGCTGAGTGGTCAGGTGAGACGATGACGGTCATACCGTTTGGAAGCTTCTCCTGGATGGCAGTCAGCGAGAGCAGGGGCCTTGGGGAGACAGGCTCAGTTGGAATGGCTAAGGCGAGGATCAAGGGCAATAACATGGGGGACCTCCAAGAATGTCTGTGCGGAGAGGGCGGATTCCGAAGAACGCCACCTCGCTTTCAACTACAAGCGGGTAATCACCCAACTTTATCCGGTAGGTGGTCTGGAATGACGGTAATGCTCTGGTAATCCAAGCTGACTCACTACCGAATCCACCCATCGCAATGCATTTTCTTAGCCAGGAAATCCGCCCACCGCGATTGAACCAGGTAACCGTCCAGGTTTTCCCTCTCTTGCTCAGTGAGCAAGGATTCATATTCAGGGTTGGCGGTGGGTTCGCCGTAATGAAGTTTCGCCATGATCCGGCGGTAACCGATCTCATCAAAATCAGACACGATGCCTGATGTGCAGTCAGATGGGATTAGGTACGGGAGTTCAGCGGTCATGGATGGGGCCCTCAATCGGCTCTCGATTTCAGCCTGGAACAGGCTCGCCCTGATGCTGGGGCGTTTTAAGAGCCACCGAAGGTGACTTAGGAGCCTGCCCAAACGAAGCGATCGGCTGCTCATGTTGGTCAAATCTCCAAGTTTTCCACCGCCAATAGTGCCGAGAGAGTTGTTCTATCGGCTGTAACGGCAGTGGCCCTTCGCCGTTTTTCAATGGGTATTGATACTCCAACAGTTGGAGGTGTTGGTTTCAGGCAGGCCAATTGATTGATGGATCCAATGCTCTTTCTTTCCGGCAAGCGACCCGACGTCGTTCATCCCTATACAGGGCCTGCCAATGCTGCCGAAGGAATTCTATTGGCACTATTGGCAGTGGTTCTAGGGGGCGATTCTCATTGAGGCTTGATGCCCTGTGACTTGAGGCTGTTCCCCCTGGACTAATGGATTGGCTAGCCACTCCCCTGCCTCCCATCAGGTAGGCGCAGCAAAGTTGTGCAACCCCCATCCAAGGCCTGCCAATAGTGCCGAAGGATTTCCAATGGCTGTATTGGCAGCGATGGACAGATTCACTCCGATCCCGTGGATTCGTCTGGGGTCGAACTGGCTAGCCTAACTTTGGCCTCTCTCTTACCCATCCCCCGAACGGCTGAAATGACCACCAACTGTTGTCTACGGGGCTGAGTCGCCCCTGATTCCCAGTGATAGATGGTCTGAGCCGACACCCCGAGTAGCTCACCCATTTCGAATGCTGAAAGCCCCAGTCGTTGCCTGTGAGACGCGAATCCTTTTGAACTGAATCGAATGCTCCGGGAGTCTTCAGTCCCTGCAATTGGTGTCACCTTCTTGGAAGCTGTCTTCCCCTGACGGGCAAGCTGCTTATCGAGGGTGGATACGCTGCGCTTCAGAGTGGCAATATCCGATCGGAACTGCGCGGATGCCTTCTTGAGGCCTTCAACCTCCTTTCTGGCTTCCTTCCTGGCTAGGCGAAGGATTTCATCCTTGAGAACTGATGCAATGTTTGGCATGTCGATGCACTCCTATATGGATCTGGAATAACAAGACTACCGATTACTGGGGATGGTTTGGCCCCGAAGTGAAGATTATTGGTGTCGAAAATGCTAGCGGACTGGCAACGGCTGAAATGATCCTCGCTTAGCGATCCCAACTTTGGGTCCCAGGGGGTTGCATCTGCGCTCGTGTGCGTCGGTTCGGCACGAGAGGGAGGTCCGCCTTCCGCCCCATCCGCCAAAATTGGCGGCGGGGGCCCAACTCCAGGCTGACCTCCCTCTCGCCCTCCGGGGCGCTGCCACCCAAGCCCACTGCCCGCTCGGCTACCCGATCCCCGGCTCCCGGTTCCCGGTCACCGGGTTCCGGTTCGCTCCCGGTTCGGGGCTAGTGTTCTGCGCTACCTCACCGTTGGCAGGGCTGAGAACCGCGACTTGCGGCTCCCGCCCCTGAAGGGGACGCGCAGATGCCGCAGTCCATGGAGGAAGGATGAACAAACATGAGATCCAAGCAGTGCTCAGAAGGTTCAAGGCCCTGGGCCTGGTAATCGGAGCCTTGATCCGGGAAGAGGACCTACGAGAGCGGCAATTGTTCTCGCTTTCTAGGTACTGCGGCCAACCTCTCCGGGAATTCCTGGCTGAGTCCGATCCTGATGAGGATCCAGTTCTGTATTGGGAGGCCATTCAGGCTCTTGAGGCTATGAGGGAGGACCAGATATGGATTCAGCGTCATCAGGCAGGACTGGAATTACCGATCGTCGAATGGTGGTCGTGATGGAGGGGGCGCAGGCAAGGACGTACTTCATCGCATACAAGGCCTTGGTGGGAGCCTCCTACCTCCAGGCAACGGGGGCAGAGCGTCGATATTCGCTGATGAGGGCTTGGAGCTACTATGCCAGACCTCTTGTTGATGTCCTTTGGGACGAAGATGCGGATCCCGTTGCTCGGGATGTGGCACACCAACTTGTTGGCTGGCTCATCTGGTTTCGGGATCTGCATGAACCTGAGAGCTTCTTCCGAGACATCTTGGAGAGAGAGGAAGCACGGAAGGCTCTAGGGAGAATTCGAACCTAATAAAACCAGCCGACTGGTTGAGGGCAAGAACGGGTTGGGGCCAAGGGGATTGATCTCTTGGCTCCATGACCCATTTTGATCGAACCATTTTCGTTCTTGCACTTCGTACGGCCTCCCTATACGACCAGCAAACCAAGTCTGCCAGTTCCCAAAAACCTAGTATTGCTGGGCATCTAGGTAGGCCAGATCCTTATGGTGTTCGGCGAGTTCTTTCCCAACAGCAAGTCGTGTTCCCGTCATGCGCCCTTCGGTGGCGCATGACGGGAACCCACTTGCCAGGGCGCGCCCTGGACCCCTCGTAGGGGACTCCTCGCTGCGCTCGTCATACCCCTACTCGTCACACCCTCATTCTTCCTTCGCACTCCTCTTTCGCGATTTGGTGGCTCTAATGATCCGGTCCGACACCCCTACGCCACGTCCTCCATGCCTCATGAGCCTGTCTCGTGGTGGGCTCTGCCTAGCTCCGTCAACCGACACCCATCCCGTACATGGTCCGATCTGCGCTTTGCACCGTTACCATGAGCGCCGGAGCCTTGGGGCACGGTCAAGTCTTCAGATCAGAGTCGACAATCAAGATCTTGAGGCACTGGATCGCTTGGCTGAAGCCCACAATCTGACCAGGTCTGACACCGTCAGACGGTTGTTGAGGGGTCGCCCACTGCCCAAAGCAAAGGTGGATGCAGACACTTATCTCGAACTCCGCCGAATTGGCAGCAACATCAATCAGATAGCTCACAAGTGCAATGGCGGATTTGATCCCACGAAAGTCGAAATCCTTTACCATCTCGATCGACTTGGAGAAGTGCTAGAAGATGTGACTCGTAGCCTGTGTTTGGGGTCGCCAGCACAGGGGGCGTCATGATCGGGAAAACCATTCATGGCCAATGCTACGACTCGCTGTGCCGTTACGTGATACGGCTTGGTGCGATCCACCTGGGGGGCAATTGTTTAGGCCGAACTCCGGCGGAAATCGCAGAAGAGTTCCTACTTCTACAGGCCCTCAGGCCCGCATTGAAGAAGCCGGTAGTCCATCTGATTGGAGCGCTCGCACCGGGTGAATCTATGTCAGACGCAGAAATGTATGAGTTGGCCGTCCAACTTCTTGATGCACAAGGCTACTCGGATTCTCTAACCAGCATCTGGAGGCACTTGGACGGTAGCACCCACCATTTCCATATCATCACGAGTCAGGTCGCTCTTGATGGCCACGCCATCAACCAGAGCTTTGAGCGTTACAAGATGAAGCGCACCTGCCGGAATCTGGAGAAGAAATTCGGGTTGATGGCTGTCCCTAATGTCCATGATCAAGAAACGCCGCTGCCACCGGTGCCAGTTGTTGAGCCTGATGGACTGGATGTTGAACTTCCATCCGTCACATCGATCGTCAGGGATGCATTCAGTACGGAGATTCGTGTAGCCCTTCCTGGCTGCAAGACATTTTCCGACCTAGCCAGGGCTCTGCACGAGAAGGGCATCGAGATGGTCCCGCAGGTGCATAGCGAGTCTGGCCAACTTTACGGACTGGGTTTTCGTATGCAGTCTGGTCCGCTGACAGGAAGCTATCTTCCAGGAAGCAAGATCCCCGGTGGCTTTTCACCTTCCAAGCTGATCAACAGGCACGGAATTTCCTTCGAATTTGGACGGGATATGCCTGTCCTGCTCGACCCCAGACCTATTGCAATCGCTATCAAGCACGAACCTCCGGTCCAACAGAAACCACGACGGAAAAAGAAAGGAGAAAGGCAACATGCCCGACATCAGCGCAGGAACCCCAGATCTGAGCCCGCGACAGAAATTTGCCCTTGGATCCCCAGGGGGAGGGAACAATGCGCCTCCCCGACCTCTGGAGGAACGCAGTCGCCCCGTGGATTGGCGTCAGATTTTCTGGGGCGCAATCTCGGCTGGGCATCCCCGAGTGCATTTGCTCGACGACCCTTACCTGCCCTATTTGGACCAGGCCACGGGTGGGTGGCGAGGCCTCATTGAGCGGTACTACAGCCCCAAGCGAAAGTTCAATGGCATCCAGAATGCCAACGGGGCTTGGGTGCTGACGCCCCAGGAAGAGGAGCGTAAGCACGCTGTGGACACGGCGAACCACCTCCTGGTTCCGCCGCCTGACTACTTCAATGGCCCGTCTGGGCGGACGTATTTTTGCTTCCTCGAAATGGGATACTCACCTGCTCCAGACTGGGCCATAGTCCACCGCCGGGATGGTGGGATAGCCATCCGGGAAGACCTCCTGCTTCGTAGGCCCGATGGCGAGACCACGATGGAAACCACGGTCATCGGACCGCTGTTCCAATTGCACTCCAGTGAAATCAGGCTCTGGGAAGCCCTCGCGATGCATCAGCACAGGGCATTTCTTGTGGAAGATCATGAGAACGACGGGTGAACGGGCGTCGGGTTAGCTAAGGTGGGTGAAGACAATTCCTCTGACTACCGAACCACAGAAGTGGTAGATATCTGCCCTGGCGGAGATTGGACAAAAACTGACCACCAATAGGGGGTAGTGTCCCTTGACAGGGTTAAACACGACCATCCAATCTCTTGAGACCCGATCAAGGTTTTTTGAGGCCAGTGACTAGATTTCACCCACTCCAAAGGCCCCCCTACCGTCATGACAACCATTACCCTCAACCAACTGGAATCGCACCTATGGGAAGCCGAGACATCTTTCGCGGTCTCTTGGCAGCCTGGTAATCAGCCCACTAGATCTCGGTCGCGAAATCCCTTTCCAGGCGCAATGTCATTGGCAGAGTTGGTCGAACAATAGAAGTATTATAATATTACGAGTTAACAATTCTTCGGGGAAGTCGATATCAAGGTCGTTCTTTAGGCAGCCCGGCGGCCAGTTCGGAGACAATAGGTAGCACCCCGCCCAGCTTTTACACCACTGGAGTCCCTCCTGGAACCCTTTCATCCCCTGCCAATCCATTGATCTACGCCGCCAACATCACAGCGGGTGCCTTGAAGCCCGCC
>CAIWLA010000683.1 GCA_903913345.1 uncultured Magnetococcales bacterium
AAAAAAATACTAATAACAGCAATGTCTAACATTTGTTAAACTGCAACACTTATCCAAAATATTTATCTGGAAACCTATATCTGCGCCACGTGGGATTTCTGGGGGCACAACCACCCGCCGTCAAAGGGTTGCCCGATGTCCAGTTTCGGGAAGCCCGCTGCTCGTCCGCCGCCGAGGTCGGCGTGGTGGTCTGGGAAACAACAACCGATTGGTCGGAACCGGCGGATACCGATCCACACCCTTTACACCCCTTGAACAAAATGGAGAACACCATGCCTGTACCGTCGGAAACCGAGGCGTTGCCCGCCATCGAGGCAGAATGGCAACGCAAAACCGAAGAGTTGAATGCCCGCGAAGTCCAGTTTGCCGAACGGGAAGAACGTCTGCGCCTCGCCGAGGCGGCCATCAAACGGCAACAGACCATGACCACCACCCTGCACTTTGTCGAGGAACTGATCCAGCAGGGTCGCATCCTGCCCCGCCAGCGCGAGGGGTTGGTCGCCTTCATCGCCGCACTGGACGAGACGGAAGAGGTGGCGTTTGCCGAACCGGGGGAGGACGAAAAGGCCCAACCGGTTCAGGTCAAGACCTCGACCGCCGCCTACATCCAACGGTTCCTCAAAGAATTGCCCGTTCAGGTGGATTTCCTGGAACGGTCGACGGATGGGGGCGGCGCAGAACCGACCCTCTCTTTCGCGGCACCGGACGGCTATTCGGTGGATGCCGCCGGATTGGAAATGCACCGCAACATTTTGGCCTATGCCAAAAAACACAACCTGGATTTTGCCAGTGCCCTCATGGCGACCAATAAATAGTCTTTGACACAGGATAAAAGGAGAAAAAACGATGAGTCAGCAAAATATTGCCCTTCTGACCCTGACCCTGATGGCCGGTGGTGCCGTGACGGAATACCGGGCTGTCGGGTTTGACGGCAACCAGGCTTCGGTGGCGGGACAAAAGGTGATGGGTGCCAGCATGACCAAGGCGGTCAGTGGCGAGCCTTTTGGCGTGGTGGCCAGTGGCACCGCCATCATGGAGACCGGTGCCGCCATAACCGTGGGTCAGTCCCTGATCACCGACAGCCAGGGACGGGTCGTGCCCGCCAGTGGTGCCCTGACCGTGGCCACCGGGGCCGTGGCCGTCACCAGCTCCGCCGCCCATGGGGCCATCCTGCTGGGAGCGGATCTGCCGGAATATGTCTTCGCCGATGCCCTGCAATCCGCATCGGGTGCTGGCCTCTTTATCGAGGTGTTGTTGCGTCGTTAAACCATGGCCATGGATCGACGGACTTTACTTTCCATCGGTTCCGTTACCGTACCATACACGATTCATCCCTCCAGAGAGGAGGGGTGAATCTGGACCCCCCTTATGAAAAGGAAAAAGCGCATCATGTCTATGTCAAGCAGTCAAATACGTGTTGTGGACCCGGTCCTGACCGAAGTGGCCCAGGGTTATCGTCAAGAGGAGCATGTCGGCTCCGTCCTCTTTCCACGGGTGTCGGTGCAAACCTCCGGTGGTCAGGTGTTGGAGTTTGGCAAGGAGAGCTTCAAACTCTATCAGGCGCGGCGCGCCCCCGGCTCCGCCACCAAACGGGTGCAGTTCGGCTACATGGGAAAAAGTTTCGCCCTGGTGCAGGATGCCCTGGAAGGACAGGTCCCACGGGAATATTTGCGGGATGCCGCGCGGGTTCCAGGGGTGGATCTGGGGCAACGGGCCGTCATGGGCACCCTGCGCGCCCTCTCGCTGACCCTGGAATATGATCAGGCCAAACTGGCCACCACGGCGGGCAATTATGACAGCAATCACAAGACGGCCCTGACCGGTACGGACAAATGGAGCGATGCCGGTTCCGACCCCTCTGGCGACATCAACATCGGCAAAGAGTCCATTCGCGCCACAGTGGGTATCTATCCGAACACCCTGCTGCTGTCGGCCCAGGCCTTCAGCGTCCTCAAGGAACATCCCAAGGTGGTGGATCGGTTCAAATATACCAGCAAGGATTCCGTCACCCCGGAAATGCTGGCCGCCCTGTGGGATCTGCAACAGGTGTCCGTGGGCAAGGCCGTCGCCTTCGACGATGCCGGCAACGACATCGATATCTGGGGCAACAACGCCATCCTGGCCTACGTGCCCGCCGTCCCCTCCGGCGTGGAGGATCCCTCCTTCGGCTATACCTATACCATGCAGGGCCATCCCCTGGTGGAAAAACCCTACTATGAGAATAACGCCCGGAGCTGGATCTATCCGGTCACTTATGAGCGGGTGCCGGTGCTGACCGGTATTCTCTCTGGTTACCTGATTCAGAACCCGGCGTAAGGGGGGGGGAAGGGGGGGGGGGGGGGG
>CAIWLA010000684.1 GCA_903913345.1 uncultured Magnetococcales bacterium
CCCTGCAAAAAGTCCAGCAAAAAACGTGAACACAATAAAATCAAAGGGTTGCGATGTTTAGCAAATATCGCTCAAACACAATAAAATCAATTGGTTGTGCGTTTACGGTTCCGGGAAATCGGACTTTTTGCAGGGGACTCAATGATTGACTATTTCTCTGATCGTGAGCTTGGAAAACAACCACCACACACAGAGGAAGTTTCTGATGAGGTATGGGAAGGAATCAGAGGCCGTATCTCCGCATTGATTGATAATGGGGCCTTTGGAGAATCATTCCCTGAAACTTGTCGTGATGATCGGGGCACTGTGGGAACAGACAGGACTTCATTTTGGAATGTATGCAAAGCAGAAATTCCACATCTCCCCGAATATCCAGAGCATGAGAAGCCGGATACTACATTTAAGATTCTTGATTTAATACAGTTTTGTCACCGGAATGTCAGTTCACCTATTCAACTGGATTGGCATCCTCATTTCAGGCATCACCATTTAAAATTTGACAAACAGAGTGGTCAGAAGGCATTTCATGAAGACATGAACACAATTTTTTCAAGAAACAGGATTGCCTTCCAACTCCTTCCTGATGGACAAATTTCCCGGATCCTGCCTCCAGAAATAAACCATCTTATTGCATGCTGTGAACCTTCCAACGAGGATGGTTTTGAAAAGTTGTTTGATAATGCAAAGAAAAAAATTCGCAACCCGGATCCAGAAGTCCGCAAAGAGGCACTGGATCATATATGGGATGCCTGGGAACGCTTGAAAAGCCTTGAAAAACCCGGTGACAAGAACAAGGCGGAATCGACGAAAATCCTTCTGGATCTGGCAACATCCACGCCAGAATTTCGGAAACTGTTGGAACAAGAAGCAAACGAGTTGACAAAGATTGGGAATGCTTTTTGGGTTCGACATTCTGAGACTAATCAAATCTCGATTACCGATCCCCTGCATGTTGATTACCTGTTTTATCGCATGTTATCGATGTTTTTTCTTTTGCTTGCGGCCAGAAGAAGAACACCATGACCCTCACTGAAACCGACCTGTCCGCCATGGTCCGCACCATCGTCGAGGCCGCGCAACCGGAGCGGATCATCCTGTTCGGCTCCCATGCCCGAGGCGACGCAAAACCAGAGTCGGACGTGGATCTGCTGGTCATCACCTCCGAGACCTACGGTCTCCACAACAGTCGTCGCAAGGCCATGATCCGACTCTGGAGGTTGTTGGCGGATCTGCCCGTGTCCAAGGATATTGTCTTGTTCAGTCAAGACGAAGTGGCCCAGTGGCGCACGGCAAAAAATCACTTGATTGCCCGTGTCATGAAGGAAGGCAAGGTGCTCTATGAACGGCATTGATCACGCCCAGGATCTTCTTCGCCTGGCCCGCGCCGACTGTAAAGCCATGACCGGCATGGGCGATGCGGACATTTTTACCGATGCCATTTTCGGTTTTCATGCTCAACAGGCGGTTGAAAAAGGGCTTAAGGCATGGTTGTCTGCCATGGAGGTTTTGTTCCCATTGACCCACGACATCAGCCGCTTGTTGCCTTTGCTGGAAAAGCAGGGTGTCGATCTTGGAGAACTGTGGGAGTGGGCTGATCTCACCCCCTTTGCCGTGGAACACCGCTACGCCTGGACCTCAGACGAGGAGGCTCCACTGGATCGAGCTGATCTGATTGATCGAGTCAACGGGTTGCTCGACCACATTGCCGGGTGGATTCAAAGAATCAATCCCTGATTCAGACAACCCTCGATCATGCGGACAGCCGAATCGTTATCCATACACGTTTAAACCAACCCCAACCGACCCGCACCCAGAAAGGAGAGACCATGGATCGCGACCAGTCCATCACCTTTATGCTCGAACTCCTCCAATCGATGCGGAAGAGGGGGGGATCGGATCTGTTCATTACGGCTGGGTTTCCACCGGCGGCCAAGCTGGATGGCCGGATGACCCGCTTGACCGATACCCCCCTGACCGCCGGGGATACCCAAATGCTGGCCAGGGCCATCATGAATGACCGGCAGGTCAAGGAGTTTGATGCCACCAAGGAGTGCAACTTTGCCATCCAGCCTCCGGAGATTGGCCGCTTCCGGGTCAATGCCTTTGTGCAGCAGGGGCGGACCGGTCTGGTGTTGCGGACCATCACCACGGCCATTCCCGAATTTGACCAACTGGGGCTGCCGCCCATCCTCAAGGAGGTGGTGATGGAAAAGAGCGGGTTGGTCCTGGTGGTGGGGGGGACCGGTTCCGGAAAATCCACCACCCTGGCCGCCATGCTGGGGGTGCGCAATGCCAACTCCCATGGCCATATCATCAGCATTGAAGATCCCATCGAATATGTCCATCCGCACCGCAACTGTCTGATCACCCAGCGGGAGGTGGGGGTGGATACGGAGAGTTGGCAGGCCGCCCTCAAGAATACCTTGCGGCAGGCCCCCGATGTCATTTTGATCGGCGAAATTCGGGACCGGGAGACCATGGAGCATGGGATCAACTTTGCCGAGACGGGCCATCTGGTCCTCTCCACCCTCCATGCCAACAATGCCAATCAGGCCCTGGATCGGATCATCAATCTCTTTCCCTCCGACAAGCGGCAGCAATTGCTGATGGATCTCTCCCTCAATCTGCGGGGGATTGTCTCGCAACGACTGGTGCGCAAAGAGGGTGGCGGACGGGTGGCCGCTATTGAAATATTGCTCAAATCCCCCCTGATTGCCGACCTGATTTTCAAGGGGGAGGTCCACGGCATCAAGGAGATCATGGCCAAGTCCAACGAAATGGGGATGCAAACCTTTGACCAGGCCCTGTTTGATTTATACGAGGCGGGGCTGGTCAGCTACGAGGAGGGGTTGCGCAACGCCGATTCCGCCAATGAGCTGCGTCTGCGCATCAAGTTGGAGAGCCGGGGAGCCAAAAAAGGGGACTGGAGCCAGGGGGGAGAGGGGCTTTCCCTGATGGCCAAAGAGGATCAATAGGGGGTCGCCGTTTTCTGCCAAGGCCCGATGAATCATTCCCCGCCATCCCAGGAGATCCGGGCTTCATGCATGTTGAGGAAAAGCCGTCCCTTTTTTGATTGTCCGTCGCGTTCCACTTTCTCGACATCCATTTGGATAAATCGGTGGGGAATGAGTATTGAGCAGGGGGCTGGGTCGCCAAGTCCCTCCACGAAGTGCGGATTCTGCCAGCCGAAAGCGTATGGCAGAACGAAGACTTGTTGCGGTTTGGCATCGTAATACGCCGCCAAGGCGATAAAGAGTCGTTCATTCGGGCAGGGTTTCGGGCTGTCGGCGCAGGCGGGCGGGTTTTCCCGCAGTCGGTAGACACGCACCAGGGCATTGCACCGGTCCTCTTCGACAATCAACTCGGCAGTGGTCAGCAAGTCAACGAGCAGTGTATCACACAGGGGTTGCATGTCCACCCGGTCGGCACAGGCCGGTCGGGCAGACAATCCGGCGATGAGGCACAGGAGAATCGCCAGGCAACGCCTGTCAAGCAGAGAACCCCAGGAGGTCAACCATTTCTTGTGCATCATTGCAGATAGGCCTCGTGCAGATTGAACCGGACTCTTCTTTTCCGTTTGTCATACCAGGTTCTGTGATCATTCTCGATGGCGTTTTTGCTGATGACGCTTTCCTCGGCCTCAAGAATGAAAAAATCATCTTCGTTCCCTGGATCGGGACGGTGGACAATGCGTGGTTCATCCCATCCGTAAGAGACCGGCAGGAGATAGACCTGTCTTTGGGTGGGAAAATCGGAGCGCATGATCAGGATGCACAGTTGGTGTTGCGGACAGCGCAC
>CAIWLA010000685.1 GCA_903913345.1 uncultured Magnetococcales bacterium
CAGAAAAGATTTCAATGAGATGGAAAATAAGGGGTTGCGTGTCCACAATCCGTGGGATTGTTGACACCGCGCGGAGTTCCGGTAAGGTCGAGGACTGGGAATTCCGACCGACTGAATGGATTGGCGTTTGCGGCGAAGGTGTGTTAAGGTCTGTTCAGGAGGCAACGAGAGGGGATGCCGTCAACGGTGCTTGTCATTGCCCAGGGGGGCTGTCCATGACTGTCTTTTCATCAACAGACTCGGAAGAACTGATCGCCGAGGCGGTGCGCCGTCTGGTCCAGGAAGCCCGTTTGGAACAGGTTATCCTGTTTGGTTCCCGCGCCAGGGGAGACGGACGGGCCGACTCGGATGTGGATCTGCTGGTGGTGGCCTCCGAGGAGGTCATCCGACAGCATGGGAGAAGGCGATTGTTGGCCCGTTTCTGGTCAGCTATGGGACATCTGCCCGTGTCGTTTGATTTTTTGCTCTTCTCCCCCGAAGAGATGATCCAGTGGCGGAACAGCATAAACCATGTCATTTTCCGCGCCATGCGGGAGGGCAAGGTGGTGTATGAGCGGGCATGAACAGGCCAACCCTACCCATTCAATATAAAAAAAAACCATAAACCGTCAACCCCAAAAACCCCACCGCCCCCCCATTGCGGAGCCATACCAGCCCACCCAACCCGCGCATGTCGCCAGCACGACGCGTGATTCCATAGACACCCAACGTCAACAGGCCCACCGCCAGGGCGCATCCCTGCCAGGCGGCCAGCAGGCCGACCGGAACAACACGACCGAGGATGGGAGAGATCGGCGGGAAGAGAGAGAAAAAGAACAGACCCACCATGAAAACCGACAACCACCGCCGCCACCGCTCCCAGCGACCCTGACGCAGAGAGGCCCGCCATGGCTCCAACCGGGCCGCATCCCGCCCCCTCGGCACCGTTTCCAGAAACAGCAACGGCCAATAGAGCCAGACGGTGGATTTGAGACTCCAGCGATAGAGAATGGCCGGCAGAAAAAAACAGCCAAACGCGAGGAGACCAAACAGCTTGCGAACCATCCCCGGTGCGCGGAGGATCCCCCGGATCTCCACCAGGGAAAAGGAACGGGTCCAACGCGACAAACCCGGCACCAGTTCCGGGGGATGCCGACTGTCCAAAACCCACAAGACCCGCCGCCAGTTGTCCGGCAGGGCCAAGAGGCCGCACCAGGGGTGGGAGAGTGTGGCCACCAGACGGACCCCCAGGGAACGCAACCAGACCCCCAGGATCCAGGGTATCCCGGCCAGGAGAATGGCGATGGCCAATGTCCCTTCACCCGCGACCGATCCCATCCACATCAACGCGACCGGGGCCGCCACGATACCGACCAGCGTGACAACCAATGCCCAGGCAAAGGCAATCTCTGCCACCCCGGACCGGGCCGCCCCCAACGCCAGGGAAAAGGCCACCGTCAAGGCCACCACCACCGACCCCACCATCGCCCCGGCCACGGCCATGGCCATGGCCATCCACAGAGCCAACATGCCCACCAGCGTGGCATACCCAAACAGGGCTAAATCGGACTGCTGCGGCGGCAAAAAGTGGTCCGTCAGCAGGGCCGTACAGAAACTGGTGACGCCGACAATCAGCGGCAACAGAATGGCCCAATAGCGGATCGGCGTGCCGGTGGGGGTGATCTGGCTCTTGTCGGCCAGATAGGCGGCAAACCAGCGCGCCCCCTGCATCGTGGATTCCGGGGAGCGCAGCAGCAAAAAGGGGGCGATCCACAGCGGCATCCAGACCAACCTCTGGCCATCAGCGAACCAAACCATCCCCCAGAACAGGAGCATCGCCCACACCGTCTCCAGGATGGCCAGCCAGGAGGGTTCGCCCTGAGCGACGGATTCCGGGCTGGAAAAGAGGCGCGTGGCCAATGGCAAAAAC
Organism: uncultured Magnetococcales bacterium; assembly: GCA_903913345.1. GTDB lineage: Bacteria > Pseudomonadota > Magnetococcia > Magnetococcales > Magnetaquicoccaceae > Magnetaquicoccus. The sequence goes on from CAIWLA010000685.1 coordinate 1,910, forward strand.
CCCGTGCATGAGAGCCGTCCGGGAACAAATCCCGACCAGAACCCTATTGAAACACCTGCGCATACTCCTGACGGGCACGGTCATAGTCCCCCATCTGGCCAATATCCACCCAATAGTCCAAAAAGGGAAAAGCGGCGGTGAGATGGCCCTGCGCAATGGCCTTCCGAAAGAGATCGGGCATATCCAGATGGTGACCATCGGGTATCAGGGACAACAGGGTCGGCTCCAGGACATAAATACCCGCATTGACAAAATAATAGTGCGTCGGCTTTTCCTCAATGCTGGTCAACTGGTGCTGCTTCATCTCCACCACCCCAAAGGGAATGGTCTGTTCGATCCGGCGAACACACAAGGTGGCCTGGGCGCGATGCTTGGCATGAAAATCCAGAATATGTTGAAAATGGATCCGGGTCAGCAGATCACCATTCATGACAAAAAAGGGCAACTCCGGCCGTTCCGGCAAGAGAGAGAGGGAACCGGCGGTGCCCATCCGCTCCTTCTCCTCCAGATAGCGAATCTCCACCCCCCAGGCAGAGCCATCACCAAAATGGTCCTGAATCATCTGTTTCTTGTAGTTGACCGACAGATAAAACCGTTGAAAACCATATTCGAGAAAACTCTCCAGGATCACCTCCAGGATGGGCTTTGGCCCCACCCGCAGCAACGGCTTCGGACAGCTCTGCGTCAGCGATCCCAGGCGACTGCCCAACCCCCCCGCCATGAGTACCACCCAGTTGTCCTTGGGGGTGGGCCGGGTCAACTCTTCCAGAATTTCCAGACCAACCACCACACCCTGGGCGTCCAGGACCGGGATGTGTTCAATCTTCCGGGCATTCATCACGGACAATACCTGTTCCCGCGTATCCGTCACCTGGACACTGGTCGGGCGCGGGTTCATGATTTTGCTGACCGGCTCCTGCAACCCGATATGGTTCAACAGGCCGCGTCGCACATTGCCATCCGTCACCACACCCACCAGATGGTGGTCGGCATCGACCACCAGGGCCACCCGCATCGCCCCCCGATCAATCACCTGAATGGTCTCCAGAATAGTGGCTTCTGGATGGATCAATACGGATCGCCAATCTTTCTGTTTGCTCATTCAATACTCCCTGGCCGGAACACCGACCACCTTGACGCCAAAAGGTATATCCCGATTCACCACCGCCCCTGCTCCGACACACACATTGGCCCCTATCTTGACCCCCTGAATCACAGTGGCCCCGGCTCCGATGTGGCTTCCCTCGCCGACCTGAACGTCACCACACAACACGGCACCTGAGGCAATATGGACATGGTCATGGATCAGACAGTCGTGTTCCACCACCGCACGGGTATTGATCAAGACATTTTCCCCCAATTGTGCCCCGATCTGGATCATCGCTCCGGCCATCACCTGTACCCCGGCGGCCAGAGTGGCCGAATCGGCTATCCAGGCGGTGGGATGACACACCGTCACAAAGGAGTACCCTCGTGCCCGATAGGATTGATACACCGCACGCCGCCGGGTCGTATTGGCCACCGATCCCAGACCATTGAGCAGTTGAATCTCCTGGGCGCGTGCGGTGGACAGATAGGCATCATCGCCCAACAGGGGGGCTGGCCAGTGGTGCTGATCCAGTGCATGTGGTTCTGGATCCAACAGGCCGACCAAACGGTCCATCCATCCCAATGCCTGCAAGGTGGCCAACAAGACCCGCCCATGGCCACCACAGCCCAATAAAATCCATTGCATCGCGACCGTTCCTCCAGATGTTTGAACCGTTCAAAGGAGTGCCAACCGTTTTTTGACCGCCCGAATGACCATCGCCTGATCGGCTTCGGTCAAGCCGGTGGAACAGGGAAGGGTTACCACCCGCCACCAGATTGCATCGCTGACGGTTTGGGCCGTTCTGGGGGCATCCTGGTAGGGGGTCTGTCGGTGGATGGGCTTCCAGAAAGGGCGGGCGGCCACCTCCTCCTCACGCAAACCGGCCAACAGGGCAGCCATCCCCTCCGGGTTCAGACCGGAAACCACCACACCCGAAAACCAGCAGGCACTCTCAAAACCTGGGGGAGCGGGGAAAGGGGTCAGTTGGGCGGACTCTTTGAAGGCCGCATCATACCGATCGCGAATGGATCGTTTGGCCTGCACAAAGGCGTCGAGACGTTCCAACTGGGCGCAACCCACCGCCGCCTGCACGTTGGTCATGCGATAATTGAAGCCGATCCGATCATGGTCATAGTTTTCCCCCTGGCGCGCCGTGGTGGAGAGGTGGCGTACCAACGCCATCCGGTTTTCCTGGTGGCCGACCACTGCCCCGCCCCCCCCGGTGGTGACGGTTTTATTGCCGTTGAAAGAAAAAACGGTCAGATCGGCCCCCAACGCCCCCACCGCCTGACCCTGCGCCGTACTGCCCAGGGCGGCGGCGGCATCGGCCACCACCGGCAGTCGATAGGCCTGGGCAATCGCCACGATACGTGCCATCTCGGCGGGCAAACCCAGGGTATAGACCGGCAAAATGGCCGCCACCCGCCGTCCGGTGGGAATATGGAGGAGGGCATCTCCCTGACGGGTTGTCTCCTGGCGCAACACCGTTTCCAACAGGTCGGCATCCAGGGTCCAACTCTCCGCCGAGACATCCAGCAACCAGGGGGTCGCCCCGCAATAGGCAATGGCATTGGCACTGGCGATAAAGGTCAGTGCGGGCAAAATGACGAGATCGTCCCGACCAACGCCCAGGGCGGTCAAGGCCACATGCAAACCGGCGGTGCCGCTGGCGGTGGCCACGGCCAGGGGGGCACCGGCGGCTTCCGCCACCGCCGACTCAAAACGACTCACAAACGGACCGACCGAAGAGACAAATCCCGTATCAATACATTCCTGTAGATAGCCAGCCTCGTTCCCGGTCAGGTCCGGGATGGACAGGGGAATCATGAGAGCCTCTGCGCGGCGGCGGTCGGTGCCATCTGCTGCAAAAACAACTGGGCCGCCTTGTTGGTGGAATCGATCTCCAGGATCTGCTCAAACACCCGTCGTGCCGCCGCCTGATCGCCCAGATCGCTGTGCAATCTGCCCAACTTGATCATGGTGACCAGATCATTCTTGACCCGTTTGATAAATCCGGCATAGACCTCCAGGGCCTCCCGCCGCTGACCGGTCAGGCGCAACATATCCCCATAGTGGGGAATATGGATCGGGGAGATCTCGGAGAGACGTTTGGCAATGGGGAGGGCACCCGGCAAATCCTCTCGCAACAGGGCGATGGTAAAGAGACGCTGCAAGGCATCGGTCATGAGCAGCGGCGAGGTGATCTGGTGGAAACTCTCCTCCGCCTGCGTCATATCCCCGGCCAATTCCGCCACCAGTCCCTGGATGAACAAGACAAACTGCTCCTTGCGCGTGGTGGCGGATTCATCCAGGTCGCCAGAACCGGCGGCCTCCAGGGCACTCTTTTCCAACCCCTGGGCAAAGGCCAGCAATTGGTCACTCTCCTTCTGCCGGAACAGATGCATTACCCGGAAGCGGACCGCCTGCGGCGTGGCCATGCTGCGGAAGAGGTGCGCCTTGTAGTCGGTTTCGGTCGCATCCAGGTCGCGTTGATAGGCATCAACCAGATCCTGGAATGCGGCCCTTGTCCCCTCTGGATAGGCTTCCATCGCCTCTTCCCTGCCATCCAAAAATATACGCAACCGTCCGGGCTGGTTGTCCTTTTTCCACTGAGCGATCAGGGTTTTCATGGTTGGATGGCCCTTTTGCTCTTCCATCCGGGCACGCAGTCGTTGGCGCGCATCATCCAACAGACGGATCAGGGCA
>CAIWLA010000686.1 GCA_903913345.1 uncultured Magnetococcales bacterium
GGATAGATACGATTCAACCCAATCCAGGTATGATTGTTTTTGGTGTTCATTTCATTTTCCACGCAAACCGGTTATTCTCCATGCCGTTCCCTGGGCAGAGAGGCCGCAGGCCATCTTTTCACCCAATGATTCGATCACTACAGCCCGCTATTGAGGGTATACCAAATGTGCACAGCCACGTCTGCGGGTCGTCACCTCGTTGTTGGCATCTCTTCTCTGGCATTGACTCAGGCGGAGGAGCAATTTTTGCATCGGGTCCAGCCTGCTGGTGTTATTCTTTTTTCACGCAACATTCAAGACCCGGACCAGGTACAGGCACTGATTGCGTCGGTGCGGGACCGGATTGCGCCCACCTGCACCATTTGGCTGGATCAGGAAGGGGGGCGGGTGCAGCGGTTACGGGATCCCTTTACCCGTTTTCCCAGTCCGTGGCAATGGGTCACTTTGGCCCAGCGGCAGGCGGATCGGGCGGCCGATCTGGCACGACTGGCCGGGGAGGTGTGTGGTCGGGAGTTGGCGGTCATGGGGATCGGGGTCAATTGCGCGCCGGTTTTGGACATTCGCGAGCCGGGGGCCGATCCGGTCATTGGAGAGCGGGCGTTTGGGGAGACGCCGCAGGGGGTGATTGCCCTGGCGGGGGTGTCGCGGGCCAGGGAGGGAATGACCGGGCGCGCGAGGGCGGTGGTCGAGGCGCGGATCAGGCGCATTCTGGCCCCCTGTTGTCCGGTTCCAGGTGATTGGCGCGCCTTGTTGCGTCAACCGGATTATCGGCAGGCCCGCCATCAGTTGGAGGCGGTGGTGGAGGAAAACCGGCAGGCGGATCCCACCGAACCCATTCAATGATTGACAGGAGAGATTCAATGTCTTACGGAAGTGAACATATTCCCACGGAGATTCGCCAGAAAAGCCAGGATCGGGTGGTACAGATCACCTGGGATACGGGGGAGGTTTTTTTGTATTCCATGGAATATTTGCGGGTCAAGTGCCCGTGTGCCGACTGTTGCGGGCACACCCCGGATCAGGCCAAGTTGGTGGATGGCAAGGAGCGGGTGGTCATTCAATCGATAACGCCGGTGGGTCATTATGCGGTCAAGATCCATTTCAGCGATGGTCATGATTCCGGGGTATTTTCCTGGTCCACCTTGTTTGATTTGGGGGTCAATCAGGCGGTCTATTGGTCGGATTATCTGGATGCCCTGCAGGCGGCCAACAAACGTCGTCGTCCCTCTGTTTTTCCGATCCAGGTGGTTTCGTAGGGCAGTCTGGTCCGTTTATTCTATTCGCCGGGGGGTGGTTGCCGATGGTTTTTGTGGATCGTGCACGAAACCACTTGCCCCGCAGAGGAATAAGCGGTAAAAGAGTCCTCGTCCGCTTGATGTCCCCATCGTCTAGTGGCCTAGGACGCCGGCCTCTCACGCCGGCAACACGGGTTCGACTCCCGTTGGGGACGCCATTTAAATCAATCAGTTAGCAAAACACCACCCATCAAAACCCCCTTCATCCCCACAATATCCCCAGTATCCGTTCCGGGATCATCCTATTGATTCCGCTTGCTCATTCCCTCCAGACAGTCACCCATCGGCACCGCATCACCCTGGAGGAGGTTGCCCGGTCGGGTGATGGTCGCATCTGTCCATGGTCGTCACCATGGGGGCTGTCGGTGGTGACTGCGTGGCTCATCTCTATCGGTGGGGCTACCCCGGTCGGGGTGGTGCGGTGTTTCCACGCTCCGGGAGCCAAGACGCCCCAGTAGGATTGTGGTCGTCTTGGCCCCGTGTGCGTGTCTGGCGCATTTTTCTTTCCATCCCCGCCCCCGGTGCGATACAGTATGGGCATGTCCACCCTGGGAGGAATACCCGCCATGAGCACAGCCGTTATTTTTGATACCCACGCCTATGTGAAGAAACTCCGGGATGCCGGGGTGGATGAACGACAAGCGGAAGTCCAGGCGGATGCCCTCGTTTCCTTGGTAGAGGATCGGCTTGCGACCAAAAAGGATTTGTCTGAAGTCGAAACCAACCTCAAGCGGGACATGAAGGAAATGGAACTCCGAATGGTTATCAAGATGGGTGCCATGATCCTGGCAAGCGTCGGCTTGATCATCGGGTTTTTGCGCGCCTTCCCCATGCCGGTGCAGATAGTCCACCAGTCCACCACCCAGGAAATACGCCAGACCGCTCCGGTACCAGCCCCATCCCCTGCGCTCCCGGCTCCATCCCCTGCGCCAGCACACTGAAACACAAAACGGCCCCAGGTTGCCCCAGGACCGTCTCGCTCGTGTCACCCCATCCAGGTCAGACAGCCAGGAGAGCGTACCGTTGGTTTGGCCGACTTCACCCGTGGGGAGAGAGTTTCCCGTTAAACCGCACCCATCATGGGATACGCAGTTTTTCAAACGTCATTCCCGCGCAGGCGGGAATCCAGATGGTACCCGTGCAACCTGGATCCCCGCTTGCGCGGGGATGACGGAAACTACGCATTCCGAAATGGGCGTGGTTTAGTTGAGATTGAGAAACTCCACCAGTTTGTTGACGACCTGTAAACTCATGAAGTGGCCACCACAATTGACGGCCAGAATGGCAATAGCCAACTTGTCAAAAGTGTCTTCCTTCAGTATGTAACCAGTCACACCCGCCTTATGGGCCTGGAGGGTCAAGGTGGGATCGTCATGGCTGGTCAAAAGTAACACCCGCGTTTTCAAACCCACTTCCTTTAATTGAGACGCGACTTCAATCCCATTCAAGCCAGGCATCGAAACATCCAAGATGGCAACGTCCGGGAGATGCTGTTGAATCAATCGCCAAGCCTCGTCACCCTCTTCGGCCTCCGCCACCAGTTCGAATGTGCCGTCTGACTGTAACAGGCTGGCGATATTTTCCCTGAAGATGGCATGATCATCTGCCAACAAAATTTTAATCATCCTGTATCGCCAATGATGAGAGTTTTATAGTCGCCTATCCGAAAAAAAAGAAAGCAGTATCCACCCCCCCCCGCAAGAATCAAGCTAAATTTTTTAAGTTGACTATTTTTTTGCAAGTCAAAGGCTCCGACACTCTATCGGTATCAAATTTGATGAGCATGTTCCAAGTCGATAGGCTCACGTAGAGAAACGTGAGGCCACCACCCGGACCATAGCGGTCTCCTCCTGCGGGATCGGTGACGATGGGTGCCTATCTGGAGGGGATCAGCGGGGGAACCGGGAGCGTGGGGGATGGGGCTGGTAACGGGGCAGTCTGGCGCATCTCCTGAACAGGGAGTTGGTAATAGGCCGGGACCGGTGGCACAAGCCGATTGATTGCGGCCACTCCTCCCAAGATGGCAATGCCGGTGACGACCACCCACTTGATTATATCTACCTTGGCGGTCTCAACATCCTTCCGCAATTCCGCTTTGGTTATCTCAATCTTGCCGTCCAGGATGGCAATATCCTTCTTGAGGTTGGATTCAACGTTGACGATACGGACATCCATTTCCTTGATGTCTCGCTTGAGGTTGGCTTCAATCAGGGCAATGTCCCGCTTAAGGTCCGCCACATCCTGTTTCGTTGCAAGCCTGTCTTCCACCAAGGTCACAAGGGTATCTGCCTGGATGGCGGCTTGTGCTTCGTCAACCCCAGCATCCCGGAGTCTGCGAACATAGGCATACGTGTCAAATGCGATGGCTGTGCTCATGGCGGGTATGTCCTCTACGAAATTCAATGCCCACTTGGCAGTACACGCACCAGGGTCGTGAGAATGCCCGCCATCATGGCCAATTGCGCCAGAGCAA
>CAIWLA010000687.1 GCA_903913345.1 uncultured Magnetococcales bacterium
CGAAACCGGCACCTATGGCACCGCCACCTTGACGGTGGCCTCTGGTGTGGTGAGCTATGCCTTGAACGATGCCGGTGTGGCCACCCAGGGACTGACCGCCCGTTCCAACGTCACAGACACCCTTACCGTGCGGGTGACCGATGGCGGTGCCACCCAGACCGGAAACGCGGTCTTTCATATCACCGGTGCCAACGATACCCCGACCATCACCAGCAACGGGGGTCAGTCGACGGTGGCCATCGAAGCCGTGGAGCGGATACCCACAGTGACCACCGTCACCGCGACCGATCCAGACACCTCGGATGTCATCACCTACAGTGTCAGTGGTGGTGCGGACCAGGGGTTGTTCCAGATCAATGGTGCCACCGGTGTTCTGAGTTTTAAAAATGCCCCTGTTTTCAATAAGGTCGGAAACAACAGCTATCAGGTTCAGGTCTCCGCCACCGACAACGGGGCAGGAAATCTGGCGGCGACACAAACCGTGACGATTACCGTTTTGTCTGACATCGATCGGGATGGTTCTGCCGACAAATATGACCCCGATATCGATGGCGATGGCACCCTTAACTCTGTCGAGGATCCGGTTCCCAATGCCATAGGCAGCGGCACGGGAGATGGCAACGGGGACGGCATTGTGGATTCCACACAGGTCAATGTGGCCTCGTTTCCCACGGTGGCCTCCAACAATGGTGCCCCGCGCTATGCCAGCATTGCCGTGGCGAGCGGCTTGACTCTGAGCAATGTGACCGATACCGCTGCCCCGACGGGACTGCCACGCAGCGTCAAGATGCCTTTGGGTCAGTTTGGCTTTAACGCGACGGGCTTTACTCCGGGTGCCACGGTCTCTTTCAGCCTGTACGTGGACAACGGTTTGGGGGTGAACGGTTACTACAAGAGGGATGCCAGCAACAACTGGATAAACCTGGCCACCGCCACGGGTTCTGCAGGCGGATCGGTCTCCACCCTGGGCAACAAGACCGTTGTGACCTTTTCCATCACGGATGGGAGTCTCTATGACGCCGATCATACGGTCAATGGTATCATTGTCGATCCCGGTGCGCCTGTGGTACTGGCTCCGGCCATCACCAGCGATGGTGGGGATACCACGGCCATCCGTTCCGTCGATGAAAATACCACCACCGTGACCACGGTGCAGGCGATCAGCGAGGCCAACCGACCCATTCGGTATCAGATCACGGGCGGAAGCGACCAAAACCTGTTCCAGATCGACGGCAACAGCGGCCTGTTGCGTTTCAAATCCGCCCCCGATTATGAAACCCCCTTGGGGTCGGGAGGCAATCAGTACGTTGTGATCGTCACTGCAACAGATGACGCCGGATTGACCGATCAGCAGGCCGTCACGATCCATGTGACGAATGTCAACGAACCACCGGTCGGTGTGGATGATACGGCCATGGCCATTGAAGCGGGTGGGGTCAACAATGGTACACCGGGGAGCAATGCCACGGGCAACGTCTTGACCAATGATACCGATGTGGATGTGGTGGGCGAAACCAAGGCGGTCTCTATCATTCGCACCGGCGGCAAGAGTGAAACGGGTACCAGTGGTACGGTCGGTCACGCCCTGACTGGCCAACACGGTACTTTGACCCTCAACGCCGATGGCAGCTATACCTATGTTGTCAATAACAACGATGCCGAGGTGCAAGCCCTGCGCGTCACGGGGCAGACCTTGAGTGAGCGTTTTACCTATACCGTCCAGGATGCGGGCGGTCTGACGGATACGGCTCAACTGACCGTCACCATTGATGGTCGCAACGACGCGCCCGTTTTGAAAAATCCCCTGCCTGATCAATCCTGGCAAGGATCGGGCGAGAAGGCGTTTCAGTTTGCTGCCGACACCTTCCAGGATGTGGACCGTGGAGATGTGTTGAGCTATACGGCCACCCTGGTCGACAATCACGCGCCGCTGCCGAGTTGGTTGACCCTGAATTCCGCCACCCGAACCATCGGCGGCACCCCTCCGATTGGCGGCGATACGCTCAACATTCTGGTGACGGCGACCGATTTGTCGGGGGCCTCCACGACGGGCACTTTTGTCATTAGAATTGACAATCCGCCGCCGCCACAACCCGCACCGCCGCCACCGCCGCCCTCTCCACCGCCGGTCTCCAACGCACCTCCGGCGGTTTCTGTGGTTCCGGTGGTCACCTTCAGCCAGCCCGATGCCCTGCCCAGCATGAGCGGGCCGGTGGCTCCCATTGTCACCTTTGCCCCAAGCAACCAGTCCAGGAACTTGCCCAGCATGAGCGGACCGGTGGCCCCCGTTGTCACCTTCACAACCACGTCGTCCAGTATGCCGACGACGGTTTTATCCACGATGGCCTCCATTTCTGGCAATGCATCGGGATTGATTCCAACCTTTTCCAGCGCACCTGTGGCGTCTGAGCCGCTCATGAGGGCAGTGACGGCTCCTTCTCCAGTGGCCCCGTCCGCGTCGTCTGTTTCGGCCCCGGCAGAATCCGCCGCCCCGCTCCCGGTGGCTCCCTCTCCGGTGGCTCCACCCCCGGCGGCGGCTCCACCCCCGGTGGCTCCCGCTCCGACACGGTCGGCCCCTGAGTCTGCGCCCACCACCGGCTTTCAGATTTCCAGCACCCCGTCTACCGGTGCTCAGGGAATTTCAGTCTCCCAGGGGATCCCGGATGTGGTCTCAGGAAATGGCGGAAAGATCGATTTCTCTGTCCCCTCCACCGCGTTTGCCCACACGGACAGCAACTCGGCGGTAAAACTCTCCGCCCAGCAGGCCAGTGGTGAGGCACTGCCCGCCTGGTTAAAGTTTGATGCCCAGACCGGCCAGTTTTCTGGCGAACCCCCACCGGGGGCCAAAGGCGAGGTGACCATTCGGGTGAGGGCTACGGACGATTCGGGTCAGGAAGCGGTGGCCGTCTTTCATATCAAGATAGGCGAGGGGGATAAAGGCCAGAAAGGCGAGAAGGCCCCCGGTCCCCGTTCCGAACGGGATGAACAAGAACAGGAGAGTGGTCCCTGGTCACGGCTGCTCAAGCTGGCCGACAAAGAGGGGGATGGCTGCGCCTGGAGCGGAAAACTGTCCTTCAGCAAACAGTTGGCCCATTCCGGACGCGGGGGCATGCACCATCGTGCCACCTTGTTGGCCCAGGCCGCGGCCAAACTGGGCAATCGCCACACCCCGTCGTCATCCTGAGGTAACGACGGGAAGGATTTTCTATGGATTTCGTTAACAATAAAGGGCTATTCACCATGATGGGCATGCCACGCACCGCTTTTCGTCGTACCACCACTCGGAGTTTGCTGCTTTTGGCCGTTCTGCTCTCTGGTTGCTCTGTCACCCCGCACGCCGTGACGATTCAGGAGATGGGGGAGCAACGGCAGACCGATCTGGCGCACATGTTTCAGGCGGTGGACAAAATAGACCATCCCCTGACCTTGCCGGAGGTGGTGGCTCGTGCCCTGCGCCACAACCTGGACCATCAGGTCAAGGTGGTGGAAGAGGCCCAGGCCCTGGATCTCAGCAGTCTGGATAAATTTGAACTGTTGCCCAAGCTGGCGGCCAACGTGGCCCATACCGGACGTTCCAATGTCAGTGCCTCCAACAGCCAGTCGGTCTCCACCGGCAATCAGTCTCTGGAGATCTCCACCTCTCAGGATCGGACCCACACCACCGCCGACCTGGGACTGACCTGGAATATTCTGGATTTTGGGGTGAGTTATTATAACGCCCGCCAGAATGCCGACCGCATCCTGATTGCCCATGAACGGGAGCGCAAGGTGATCCAGAATCTGGTGCAGGAGTCCCGCTCTGCCTTCTGGCGTGCGGTGGCGGCCCAGCAGTTGGAACCGCGGATTCAGGCGACGGTCAGGCGGGCGGAGGCGGCTCTGGAGGAGGCCAAAAAGGCCGAGGCCAGTCAGTTGCGATCTCCCCTGGACTCGTTGCGTTACCGCAAGACCCTGTTGGAAAACCTGCGGCAGTTGGAGTCGATTCAGCAGGAGATGGGCACGGCACAGGTGGAACTGGTCGCCATGATGACTCTGCCGCCGGGTACCTCTTTTACCCTGGCAGTGCCGGACGGTGCCCTGCAAACCCCGGTCTGGACGATGCCTTTGGAAAAGATGGAAGAGTCCGCCCTGCTCAGTCAGCCCGACATGCGGGAGATGGCCTATCAAGGCCGAATTGTCGTCGATGAGAGCCGCAAAGGGTTGCTCAAACTCTTTCCCGGTTTGTCCCTGACCGCCTCCCGTCAGCATGACGACAACTCATACACCCTCAACAAAAACTGGTATGAAGCGGGTTTGCGGGTCACCTGGAACCTGATGGGCCTCTTGTCGGCCCCCTCTCAGTTGGCCTATAACCGCACCAATGAAGAGGTGTTGGAGATAAAACGTCTGGCGTTGCGGATGGCCCTGCTCTCCCAGGTCCATGTGGCCCACCATCAGTTTGAGCAGGCCGTGGTGGAATTGCACCGTTCCGACGAACTGTTTCAGGTGGAAAAGGAGATTGCCCGGCAGGTGGACAACCGGGCGACCCACGAGGCGCAAAGCCCACTGGACCGCATTGCCAGTGATACCAGTGCCATTCTGGCGGAGTTGCGCCGTTATCATGCCCTGGCCCTGGCCCACAACGCCCTGGGTCGGATGATGTCCACCACCGGTCAGGATCCAGACGTGGCCCCGATTCAGGAGGGGTCTTTGGCGGATCTGACCGCACGGGTGGCCAAATGGATGGCCGGTCAGGTGACGGAATCCACAGGACCGGGTGCCCTGCGCAGCTCTTTGCAGGTGGAACATCGGTTGCTCAGCCAACAGGCGGAACCGATTCCGTCTTTGACCCCGGACGGCCAATGGTATCGCCTGGGTGACGGGGAATGGATCACCGCATCCACCCTCGTCCAGGCCCGATGAACGGGTGGTTTTTTCTGCTCGGCAAGAGGGTCCTGTGGGGCCTGGTCTGGCTGGTGCTGCTGCCGCTGACGGGTCAGGCCGATGCAGTCGCCCCGGGCGGAGGGACTCTCCCTTCTCTTCTGCCCACCGCTCTCCAGGCCGGGAGTTTGCGTGCCCAGATCCTGCCCAAAGAGTATACCACCCTGGCCAATGAACTCCCGGCCAGGGTGGACCGCATCCATGTCCCGGAAGGGGGATGCTTCAAGGCGGGAGATCCCCTGGTAAGCCTGGATTGTGCCATCCAGAAGGCGCAATTGGCCAAGGCCAGAGCCACCCTCATCGCCGCCGAAAAGGTGGCCTCTGTCAATGCCAAATTGGCGGAAATGCAATCCATGGGCGGATTGGAGGTGGTCACCAGTGCCGCCGAGGCGACCAAGGCGCGGGCCGAAGTGGTCTTGATGGAGGTCACGGTCTCCAAGTGTACCCTGCTCGCCCCCTTCGCCGGTCGGGTGGCCGAACAAAAGGTGCGGGAACATCAATATCTTCAACCGGGTCAACCCATGCTGGATATTCTGGATGACAGTCATCTGGAAATTGAGTTGATCGCCCCCTCCCGCTGGTTGGCCTGGCTGAAGCCGAAGATGCCCTTCACCCTCCATGTGGATGAGACCGGACAATCCTACCCGGCCCAGGTAATCCGCATTGGCGCACGGGTGGATGCCGTCAGTCAGTCGATCAAGGTGACGGGTCAATTGGCCAAAACCTTTCCCGAACTGCTGGCCGGCATGAGCGGTCACGTGGAATTTGCCCCGCCTTCTTCCCCCCCATGACCGCCACCCTGCCGCCCCTGGTGGTGGTGCTGCAACTGGCGGAACGGGCACGGCAGACGGCAACGGTGGAGGAGTTGCTGTTTGTGATGGTCAATGAGACCCATGCCCTGGCCTCCTATCGGCAGGCGGTGCTGTGGGATGCCACTGGACGGGTGGTGGCCTTGTCGGGCATCCCGGTCCTGGACCCACAGGTGCCCTTTGTGTTATGGCTGCAGCGGTTGTATGGCCAACTGCGCCACGCGCCAACGGACGCCTTTTTCCCGATGGCCGGAGAGTCGGTCCCGGACGGGTTGCGGGATGGATGGGGCGAATGGTTGCCGGATGTGGCCCTCGCCATTCCCCTCCAACAGGGGGATACCCGGTTGGGATGGCTGTTGCTGGCGCGGGATTTCCCCTTCGACGACAGCGAAAGCGAATTGCTGAACCATCTGGCCGGGGCCTATGCCCATGCCTGGTCTGCCTATCTGGGCCGGAGATCCCACTTCCGGTGGCAACAGCTCTTGCCCCGCCGTCGTCGATGGTTGATCCTGGCGGCCCTCTCTCTGGCCCTGGCCTGGCCCGTACCCCTGACGGTTCTGGCCCCGGCGGAGGTTGTTCCCATCCATCCAGAGGTGATACGGGCACCCATGGATGGAGTGTTGCTGCGCTTTCATCTCCAACCCAATGATCCGGTTGCGGTCGGCCAACCCCTCTTCGACCTGGATGACACCACGCTCAAAAATCGCCTGGAGGTGGCGGAAAAAAGCCTCGCCATTGCCGAATCGGAATATCTGGTCACCTCCCAGCTCGCCTTGCAGGATCCCCGATCCAAGGCACAGCTCACCCTGCTCGCCGGGCGGGCGGAAGAGAAAAGATTGGAAGCAGAAGGACTGCGGGATTTGCTGGCCCGCAGTCAGGTCAAGGCCACCCGTGCCGGGATTGCGCTCTTCAGCGATCCGCAAAGTTGGATCGGTCGTCCGGTGGTCACCGGGGAACGCATTCTCACTGTCGCCG
>CAIWLA010000688.1 GCA_903913345.1 uncultured Magnetococcales bacterium
CTGGGTGTCCCGGACAAGCCCGGTGTGGCCGCCACCATTTTTGGTGCGCTGGCAGAGGCCAACATTAACGTGGATATGATCATTCAAAATATCTCCGAGAGTGGGGAGACCGATATGACCTTCACGGTCCCCAGGGGCGAATACCAGCAGGCCATGGATACCTTGGCAACTCCGGTTCAGCAGATCGGGGCCAGGGAGATGAAAGGGGATCGCACCATTGCCAAGGTGTCGGCGGTGGGTGTGGGGATGCGTTCCCACTCCGGTGTGGCCCAGCGCATGTTCAAGGCGTTGGCCGCCGAAGGGATCAATATCCAGATGATTTCCACCTCCGAGATCAAAATTTCCGTCATCCTGATCGAGAAATACATGGAATTGGCCGTTCGCACCCTGCACGATGCCTTTGAACTGGATAAGGATGCGGGGGATCGTGTCATCCGTTAAGCCCATCATCCTCTACGACACCACCCTGAGAGACGGATCCCAAAGCGAGGATGTCCTCTTTTCCGTGGTGGACAAGGTGCGTATCGCCAAACGACTGGATGCCATGGGCATGGACTTTATCGAGGGCGGTTGGCCGGGGGCCAATCCCACCGACAGTGCCTTTTTCCAGGAGATCAAACGGCATCCCTTGTCCCACAGTCGGGTGGTCGCCTTTGGCTCCACCAAACGGCCCAAAACATCGGTGGAGGCTGACCCCGTGCTGGACGGACTGTTGCGCACGGAGACCGGGGCGATTACCCTCTTCGGCAAGTCCTGGACCCTGCACGTGACCGAGGCGTTGGGGATTGAGTTGTCGGAAAATCTGGCTCTCATTTACGATTCGATCCGCTATCTGAAAGAGCGGGTGGACATCGTATTTTTTGATGCCGAGCATTTTTTTGATGGCTTCAAAGCCGACACGGATTATGCCATGGAGGTTTTGCAGACCGCCAAGGACGCCGGGGCCGACTGCCTGGTCTTGTGCGATACCAACGGCGGTTGTCTGGTTCCGGAGCTGGAAGCCATTACCCAACACGTGGCACGCTTTTCTTCTGAACGCACCAACCACCCCATCCCATGGGGCATTCATTGTCACAATGATGCCGGTCTGGCGGTGGCCAACACCTTGGCGGCGGTGCATGCGGGAACGACCCACGTCCAGGGGACGATCAATGGCCTCGGGGAGAGGTGCGGCAATGCGGACATGGTCGCCATCATACCCAATTTGCTCCTCAAGATGGGCAGGGTGGCCTCGGTAACGCCGCAAAAGCTGACCCAGTTGACCGAATTGAGCCGTTTTGTGGACGAAATAGCCAATCGTGTACCCCAAAAGAATCAACCGTTTGTCGGTGCCTCCGCCTTCGCCCACAAGGGGGGGATTCATGTCTCGGCGGTGCTCAAAAACACGTTGACCTATGAGCATATCCACCCCGAACAGGTTGGCAACCAGCAAAAAATTGTCATTTCCGAACAATCCGGACGCAGTAATCTGCTCTTCAAACTGGCCGAGTTTGGACTGGTCGATCTGGATCCGCAGGATCCGCGCCTGAACAGTTTGTTGGAAGAGCTGAAAGGATTGGAACATCAGGGGTTTCAGTTTGCCGGGGCCGAGGCTTCCTTCGAGTTGCGTGCCCTGGAAAAATTTGGCCTCTTGCCCGACTATTTTCAACTGCGCGGCTTTCGGGTCATTGACGAACGCCGCGTCAGTGCCAACAATGAACGGGCCATGGGGGCAGA
>CAIWLA010000689.1 GCA_903913345.1 uncultured Magnetococcales bacterium
ATTATCACGCAAAAACAATTATCCCGGCACGGTGTACCGGATGCAAAAAAACAACGGGCCATCCAAACCGCCATCGTTCTGGAACGCCTTTTGAGACCCTCACAACGGTCGACACCGGTCGATCGGTATGAATTTATCGGACAGACGGAGAGAAAAATCGCAGCCCTCTGACCGCAAACGGCCTGACGTACCACGCATGAACCGGCACATTGGACAAAACGAGAGAGAGATGAACAGATCGGAAGGGGCCATGGCGTGGGAGGCGGTTGGGGTATCGGGTGTTCCCGGTCGGGAGCCTATGGTCGAAATTCTTCACCTGCTGGTGCGCGCCCAGGGGACAACGGAGCCGGTTTGGCGACTGAGCCAGGATCTCAATCGGCCTGGGTATTCCTGGGCAGAAATAGAAGCGTTTTCCCAAGAGAAAAAGATCGCCCTGCTGGGTGCGCCGATCCCGGTGCCGCCCACCGGGATGGCCATCTCTGTACACACTGATTTTGAAACGTTTTTCCTCGAAACGTGTGGCGAGACTTTCCAACAAGAGATGGGGGGAGTGCGTTGGCAACCGTTGGATGGGTTGGATGCCGTTGTGGCCGTGGGTTCCCTCGACACACTGCTCGCCTTGCGGGCGTGGGCTGCCGGTCGTCTGGTACCGAGGGTTCGTGAAAAATTGAGTCAGGTATGTCGTCAAATGGTATACGGCCAGGCACAAGCATCCATCGCCACACTCGATCTTCTGTTCGAGCCATTCCATCACTTTCTCGAAACGGCTCTGTTCAGCGTGGACAGCGTGAGTGGAGGGGAGTATCTGGAATTTTTGTACTGGCAAGGTGCGGCCTATCTGCTCCAAAAATATGAGGCAGGCGTGTCGGATGTGCATGAATTTCAAGCCAGTCACGTCATCCCCACCTGTTCCCGCGAGGATTTTTATCGCGAGGTCCGTTTTCGGAAAAATACTATCCTTGAGGAGGCCATTGCGACAGTCGGGATGGAAACAATGGTCGAAGCCATTGTTGCAACACCGCAGAGAGATTACACATCAAATAAATTGATAAGATTCTCCCCGGAACCTAAGGAGAAAGTGGCAACGACAGGGGAATGGAATACCTCATTGGAACAAAAATTTGGCCATCTCCCGAAAAAAAGCCATGCTGCGATGGAATACTTTGGGACTGAAGAGTATGTATCCGAAATGCTGGATAAATGGGGGTTGTCGGAAGAAAGGTACGGCATACCGGTTTCCTGATTCAATCTCCTCCGCCCAATTGCTCCAGTAGAAGCTCCACTTCCACGGCATCGCCATAATCCAGCCCTGGGGTATCGGCCAGAGACGGTTCCCGGTGACCGGAGAGGATGGCGAGCAATACCGGGATCAGGGCCTTCAGAGAGGGGGGCAGTTGAGGATCTTGCGCCACTGGCTCCAGTTCCTCCCGCGCCTGCTGCCCAGCCCCCTGTTGGATGGCAGATGCCGTTGCCTGGCACCATTCTGTTCCTGTTGTATGGTGCTCCCCCCCGTCCCGACGGTATTGGGCAAAGAGAGTCCTGGCCTGGAGACGGGCCTGGGCGGCGGCTTCCGGGTGGCCATCGGCGGTTTCAATAGTGGCCAGGGTCTGATAAGTCTTCCACGGTTCAGCGGCGTAACCGAAGGGTTTCTTGCACTCAATGGCACGCACAATCTCCTGTCTGGCCTCCTCCAACCGCCCCAGATTAACCAGGGTTTCTGCCAAGTTGTTATGAACCGTGCCTTCCTTGGCCTGATTCTTGATTCGGACATAAAGCTCGACCGCTTTGCGGTAGTGGGCCGCTGCCTCCTCCCACCGCCCCTGGGAACCGAACAAGTTGCCCAATTGGAGGATGGTCGCTGCCACACCCGGTTTATTGTCCAGGTAAGTACTGATCTTCAGAGACTCCCGATAGGCATCCTCCGCCTGCGTCCAGTCTTGCATCTGCTCGTACACCATGCCCGTCTGGTGCCAGATAATGGCCAGGGTGAATGGCTCATTCAATCGGGTAAAAATCTCATAGCTCTCTTTGTACGCTCGCAATGCCTCTACATCACGCCATTGATCCTTCCTCACCGTCCCCAGTTGCAGCTTGGATACCGCCACCCCCCGATGGTTGCCCTCTTGTTCGTTCTCCTTAGCGGCCTGCTCGTAACAGCGAACCGCTTCCTCCAGTTTCCCTTGATCGCGCCAGCAATCTCCCAAGGCGTGTAAGGCAGCGGCGGCCATCATGCGAGCCTTCTGATTTTCCACCCCTAACTGATTTTCCACCCCCAACATTTGGAAGCGGGTGCGGGCATCTTGAAGCAAGGGTACGGCTTGGTCAACAGTACCGACCGTCCTGGCCTGCCGGGCAGCCAACCAACCAGCCATGGCCAAATCATAAGCGGCTTCTGGATAGGCTTCCTCCCCAGCGACCCGGCACTGTTGCAACAGGGTTTGAGCGGCGGCCAACGCCTCCACTAGGTGTCCCTGTTGCGCCAGATATTCTATATGACCCATTTCATCAGCAAAGTGGAGATGGGACCACCCCTCTCCCAACCGACCCACCAACCGCTCCCGGATGGCCGCCACCTGTTGTTGTGCCGAGTTTTCCCCCAAGTTTTGCAACACACCCGCCATTTGGGATGCCCACTGCAATGCCCGTTCAGCAGGCCATTGGTTGGCCGCCTTTTCCAACCCGGCCATGAGATTGTTCAGGTCCAGCAGGGCAAGGGTGGCGGCCAGTTGGGCATCCTGGAATCCTTGCTCATACAAGAACCCAACAAAAGCCATCTCTTCCTCCAACCACCGCTGTTGGGCAGCCTGCCGTTCTGGCTCGGACAACGCCCCCCACAGGAAGGGCGCGAGGGCAAAATGAAAGGTGAGATAGCCATTTTCGTGCAGATCGCACAGCCCGGTTTGGGCCAGTTCAACGATCAGAGGCAATAATTGCTGCCGATCCATAACCCCCAGCACCGGACCAATCACCCCCACATGCCCCCCACCCTGGAACACCCCCAGAGGCCGGATGGCCTGCCGCACGGCGGGAGAGAGACGGTTGAGGGAGAGGGCCACCCCCGCATAGAGGGACCGTTCCCGGTCGTTGGGGTGGTCTTTCTCCAGATCGGCCATCAACTGGTGCAGATCGTCCGTGGTCTGGGCCACCCTCCGGCGCGCCAACTCCGGGGCCAGCAGGGCCAGGGTGCGGGCATGACAGCGAACCGAATGGACCAAATCCAACAGCGTGGACTCCTTGTCTTCCGATTCCCCGACACGCGGGGTGACACCCGCCCGTTGGAGGACATTTTTGACCATCTCCACCGCATCCCAGGAGTCCAGGGGGCCAATATCCAGATGGTGGCGTTCGGCATCAAACGGTTCCGGCAGCCGCTCCCGGCTGGTAAAGAGCAACCGGGTCTTTCCCACCTCCTGAAATCTCCGGAACAGAGCCAGCAACAAGGACAAACTCTTCTCATCATACGTGCTGGGATGACCCCCTTCACGGGACGACAAGACTGTATCCAGGTTGTCCAACAGCAGCAGCGTGGACTCGGCCCGCAACGCCCGCTCCACCGGCAGACAAGCCTGTTCCAGATCGTTGAAGGTCGCCACCGAATAATTCAACACCAACTGCCGACCGATGGCATCCAGCACCGCATCCCGATGGGTTGCCTGCTCCAGGCTGACAAAGGCCACCCGTTGCACCCGCTGGATGCGCACCAACCAACGGGCTGCTTCCACGCCCAATGCGGTCTTGCCTTCGCCCCCCTCCCCCAGCAACACCGCATAGTTCTCCACGAGCAACAACCGCTCCAGGGCCAACAACGCCCGACTGCGCCCGACAAACTGGTGTGGGGGTGGCTCCGGCAACTCGCCAAAACGGGCGATATACCGATTTTTGATCAAGTCTTTAACCGCTTTTGACGGCACCCGAACCACCAGGGCGGGATCCCCCTCCTCCTGATAGAGCACTGGCACAAACCAATCGTGCAACTCCAGCTTGCCAGCCCCCAAACGATCACCCCGGAATTTGTAATCATGGAGGTGGCGCTGTCCCGCCAGCATAGCCTCTCCCACCCGCGCCCCTTTAGCCAGTTCTTGATAAAAAACGGTCACAAACGCCTTGGCCGTCACCATTAACACGCCATGACTCATGGCCACTACTGCCGCCACCCCCCGATCCAGCAACGCCGCCGCCACCGAAAAAGTGGGATCCAACTCGGTCCGGGCACTCTGACCGGCTCCCAAAAAGACCAGTGGAATGCGAAAATCTTTCAGCCGTTCTGTCATTTCTACCGCACTCACCAGATGGATTTCCCGATCAAAAAGCTTATCCTCCTGGCCAACTGCCTCAAAACAGAGTGCCCCCAACCCCTTGTCCTTGAGATAAACCCCATGGCCGTCAAAATGGACCACATGATAAGGGGTGCCCTTGCCCACGGCCCGACGCAGCTCTTCCACCAGAGCCGGCAGAGTGGGTTGTTCCAAAAGGGTCCAGGAGGCCAATTCACCCAACGCGGACAAAGCCTCCACCACAGGCTGGGCCGTCAGTCGGTGGTCCATATATCCGGCCTGCTCGTCTTCCGGTCGAGGCGAGAGCAGCAATACTCGCAGGGGGGGCTGGGTGAAAAGGGCTTCTTTCCTGATGCGATTGGGCAATCGCCGCCGCACCCGCACCGGCATATTGCCATCGAACAAAAACCCTTTACCGTCATGAAGCAACTCCCATGGCAATGAGAGCAGATGGGCATCAGCCGCCGTCCCATCATCCACCCGCACCGCAAACCACCGTTGATGGTCCGCCTTTGCTCCCTCCCATGCCACCCGCACGGCAAGGGCTTCTCGTTTATCCAGAGACGCCTGGTACAAGGCCCAACCCCACTGAGGCAGCATTTCCTCCACTTGCCTGGCCCGCGATCGAAAAGACTCTCCCGGCCAACGGGGAAACCGCTCCAGATACCAGGACAACTCCTCGGCTTCGATGGGACCAAGGGGAGCATAGAACGTATACCAGAGGCTCTCCATCGGCGGTCCCCCATCGGCTGGACAATATTCCAGCTTTGCCCTGGCTTTGCCCCGCCGCTTGCCCTCTTTCTCCTCAATGGTGGCTTGGCTCAAGTGGAGAACCAACTCCTCCACCGGCACGGCAACCGGCATGGGCAAAGGGTCATGATCCGGCAGACGCAACCCCAGGGCCGAGAGCAAGGCGG
>CAIWLA010000690.1 GCA_903913345.1 uncultured Magnetococcales bacterium
CATCATCAGACCCAGCCGAATGGTCATCCGATATTCCAGTTCCCGGTTTTTTGAGTCGAGTTTGGTGTCCAGATCCTTGATGTCCCGCTTCAGTTCCTGCTTCAGTTCCAGGATGTCCCGCTTCAGTTCCAGAATGTCCCGTTTTATTTCCAGGATGTGGGTATCTATTCGGGCTATCTCGGATACGTCCGCTTTTTTGACTATTCTTGCGGTTATACTGGCGGCTATTTTTTCTTCAATTTCCTGTATTTCCCGCCTGGTAGCCATATCCTCAAACTGGGCAGCATGGGTCTCCTTGATGGCATCGGAGAGGGCCTCTGCCTGATTTCCAGGGATGCCGGCATCCTGGAGGCGACGCACAAACCGGAAGGTGTCAAACGTGATCGCGTGCATGATTGGCTCCTTGTCTGGATCTGAATGGGGCCATTCTACCCGGAACAGACCGAAAACAACAACCAAAAAAAAGAGCTTACCCCTTTCCCGGCAGGCCATACTCCGCCCAGCGGCGCGTCACCTGGGCCACCATGGCCTCCTCCATCTGCAACACCCGACCCCAAACCCGCCCGGTGTCCGATTTGACGGTGGCATCCAGGGCAAACCGGCCACTCTCCCGATCCAACACCAGATCCCGGCTGGGATCAAAGCGGGTGGCGATGGCCCAGAGGAGATCGGCCTGGGAATGGGGATCGATATCGGTATTGACCACCCACAATTGATCGGCCCCGCCCCCGGTTGGCGCGGCCGCCTGGATCCGGGCGATGGTCTCCCGGCCCTCCCCGGCGGTCTCTCCCGCCACCTGGGCAACGGCCATGCGACCACCGGGCAGGGGATGAATGGCCCGCAGACAGGGAAACTGGGCGATGAGTGGCGCGATCCACCCCCGGTCGGCCAGCAGGGGGGCCAGGGGCGAAGCGGCCAGCCGTTCCGGGCCGATCTTGGTCGTGGCATCCACCCCCATCTTGCCCCCCAGACCCGCCAGGGGGGAGGCAAAATCGAGATAATCGATGGGGGTGTTGGTCAATACCTGGATGTCGCGTCCCGCATGAACATGCTGGTTGATGGCCTCCTGTACCGCCTCCCACTGATCCACCGCCACCCCGGCATCCACGACAATAATCACCTTGGTATACAAAAATTGCCGCAAAAATCCCCAGATGCCCGCCATCACCCGAAAGGCGTGGCCGGGATAGCCCTTGGTCAGGGAGACCACCGCCACCCGATAGGAGCAGGCCTCCATGGGGAGATGAAACCGCTCGATTTCGGGAAATTGCTGGCGCAACAGGGGCACAAAAATGCGATTGAGGGCCAGGGCGAGCAGGGCGGGTTCGTCCGGCGGACGTCCCGTATAGGTGCTCAGATAGAGGGGATGGTGCCGCATGGTGATGCACTGCACCGTCAACACCGGAAAGGATTCCACCTCGTTATAATAGCCGGTATGGTCGCCAAACGGTCCTTCGGGGGCCAGATCCTGGAGATCCACCACCCCTTCCAGGATGATTTCGGCGTGGGCGGGAATGGGCAGGGGGACGGTCAGGGCCGGGGCAGTCTCCACCCGCTGCTCCCGCAGCAACCCGGCAAAGCCATATTCGGAGAGGCTCTCCGGGACGGGGGTGACGGCGGCCAGGAGGGTGCCGGGGTCGCAGCCAATGGCCACCGCCACCGGCAATCGCGTCCCATAGGCCTGGGCATGTTGGGCACCCCCCCGGTGTTTGAGCCAACGCATGATCAAACGATTGCGGCCAATCACCTGCATGCGATAGATGCCAATATTGATCGGTCCTCCGTGCGGTCCCTGGGTGATCACCAGCGGCCAGGTCACCAGGGGGGCCGCATCCCCCGGCCAACAGGTTTGAATGGGCAGACGGCGCAGATCCACCTCTTCCCCCTGCCAAACCACCGCCTGGCAAGGGGGATGGCGGATGGTGCGGGTCGGCATGTGGCGCACCCGACTCAGACGGGCGAGCAGGGCACCCGCCTCCTGTATCCCCCTGGGGGGTTCCGGTTGTTTGAGCTGGGCCAGCAGGAGGCCCAACGCTTCCAGTTCCGGCAAGG
>CAIWLA010000691.1 GCA_903913345.1 uncultured Magnetococcales bacterium
CAACCGGACCGGGACCAGCACTGGGATGCCGCCCAAACAGGGGCGGGCCACCACCCGGCGGTTTCATGCCCCCAACGCCGCCGCCCGCGTGTCACGCGGACGGGGATCGATGCCGTCGTAATCCTTTCCCATCATAACCACACATAAAAAAGGCCTTGGGTGCATGACGCACCCAAGGCCTTTATTTCAACCACAAGACGGTCGCACTCAGAAACTTTTGCGGAACCGAATCTCCCCGGTATGGGAGATAAAATCGGGTCGCACATTGGCCGTATAGCCCACGGTCACGCCGTAAAGACCATCGTTACTGGCAAAATCAAGGATCAGACCGCCGATGCCACCCAAGGCGGCCGGCTTGGCCGCATCGATCTGAAAAGCGGTTCCGCTGCCCGCATAGCTGGCCGCCTGCTCCTGGGTAATGTCCCAATCCACCATCAGAGAGGCTCCGGTGGCCAGGGTGTAGTCAGGCTTCCTGAACTGGGTTTTGGCCTCGACACCCGCCGTCAGGTGCAGGATGTCCTGTTTGCCCGGCGTAACGGTGAGTGGGCTGTTGCCCGTCTCGGTATACGAATCCGAAGCAATGTGACTGTAGGTCAGGTTGGCTTGCGGAATCAGCGCGAAGGTGCCGAAATCCTTGGGCGTGCCCGCCCCAAGAGAAGCAGAAACGGCATCGGAATCATAATCGCCAGTGGCCATGCCACCCACAGTGGTCCTCTTGGACCGAGTGGAACCATGGGCATAACCCAGAGACCCGTTCATGTAGTATGCCTTCTCCATCAGGGCACCATATACGGTTACCTGATTCACGTCCGAATCGCGATCGACTGGCGTGGCACCACCGCCGTTTGCCCTCACGTTGGCACCGCCGAAAGAGAGGCCAACGAGCGTGTGGTTATTCATTTTGCCGTCCACACCGATCACCGCACCCAGCACATCCGCACGGTAGCCATCAATGCCATTCCGCATGCCCTGGTTGGAACGGGAACCGAACCCCTTCATCCAGGCAGCCTTGTCCAGAGAGGCCGCACCAGAACTGATACCGGTCGGGGAGACGGAGTCATTGGCCAAAAGATATTTTTGCAGACCATAGGAGCCGAGCAAGGCCATGGATTCATCCTGATGTCTACCCACCACGGCGTTGACAACGCTGGAGACATTATCCACCGCCGACCCACCGCCCTGCGCGAGTTGTTCCACCGCCTGGGCTGGCGGGATCCAGACCAAACCAGAAGTTAAAACGCACAACGGTACGATTCTCAATGCAACTTTCATATTTATTCCCCTTTGCCACTACAGTGACATGGATCAAGGTGACCTCCGTATTGGCTGCCCGATGGATCCTGTCGTTCTCCACGAAGCAAAAAAATCCCTTCGGCCCGGCCATTCCAAGACCATCGCGGTTGACAAAACGCGGCATGAAGCACTCTTAGGAGCCAGGCAAAAATAACTTGAACATCTTGCTTGTCTTTTGGTCCGCCCGCGTCGTTGCAAAAAGGCTTACATACTGATAGTATGCGCGCCTTTTTGCGCCTAGCGGGCGAACCAAAATCCGGCGCAATCTGCACAAGTTATTTTTGCCAGGCTCCTTAGAGGGATTGAGCGACCTTCTGTACCAACTCCACCAATCGATTGGCATAGCCGGTCTCATTGTCATACCAGGCCAGCACCTTGACATGCGAGCCATCGATCACCTTGGTGGCCAGGGCATCGATGACGGCGGATCGGGGATCGTTGGTGTAGTCGATGGAGACCAGGGGGGCGGTCTCGTAGCCCAGGATTCCTTGCAGTGGGCCATCTGCAGCCGCTTTGAGATACCCATTGACCTCTGCCACGCTGGTGGGTCGCTTGACTTCAAACACCATGTCGGTCAATGAGGCGTTGAGCAACGGGACGCGCACGGCCAGACCGTCTATTTTGCCAGCCAGCTCTGGAAAGATTTGCACGATGGCCTGGGCCGCGCTGGTGCTGGTGGGGATCATGGAGAGCGTGGAGGCCCTGGCCCGACGCCAATCCGGGCGGTATTGGTCCACAATGCTCTGGGTATTGTTGATGCAATGGATGGTGGTCAGGGAAGCCCGCTGAATGCCCAAATGGTCCAGGATCACCTTGACCACCGGGGCCAGGCAGTTGGTGGTGCAGGAGGCGGCGGTGAGGACGGTATGGCGACCGGGATCATACAGCGGGTCGTTGACCCCCATCACCACGTTCAAAACCAGGGGATCCCGTATCGGTGTCGAGGCGATAATTTTCTTGATGCCCTGGTCCAGGTAGGGTTGCAGGGCAGCCATGGTCTTGAATTTTCCCGAACATTCCAGGAGCAGATCCACCCCCCGACTCTGCCACTCGGCGGCATCGGGGGTCTCTGCCATGCTGTAGCCAATGGTCCGACCGTCCACGATCAGGCTGTTTGAGCTGCTGCCCACCGATCGATCCCAGCGTCCGTGGATGGAATCGTATTTCAGCAGGTGGGCCGCGCAGTCGGGTTCTCCAGAGATGTCGTTGATGTGGACAAACTCCAGCCCGCTCGATGGGTGCCAGGCGGTGCGCAGCACCATGCGTCCGATCCGGCCAAAACCATTGATACCCACGCGAATTGTCATGACTGTCTCCTGCATTGTCCCAAGACGGCACCGTCCCCTTCGAGCCTGCCATAAAGAGTGCCGTATTTGCGAACCCCTTGACCCCCGTTTCCGACCAGGAACAGACTCCTATATCGGAATGCGGACCCCCAGTTCGATGACTTTATCCAGGGGGATATTCAAGTAGGCGGCGATGCTGCCCGCATTGTGCTGCATGATGAGCCAGACCTTTGTGCGCCAGGAGGAGAGTGTTCTGCTCTTGTTTTCAACGGGCACAAACACCGCCCGCCCCAGGAAATAGTAGGTTTCATTGGGATCAAACGCCTCGGTGCAACTCTGACAGAGCTGCAGGGCCGCTGGAATATCGGGAACCTCCTGGTAACCGTAATCCAGGCTCATGAGATAAAAGCCATCCTGGATCACCTTCACCTTCAGACGGTCCTGATCCTCCACATAGGGAATATCCCGGGTGCGGGTGGTCAGGATAACGACCCTCTCATGCACCACACAATTGCACGCGATGTTTTGCATCAGGGCACGCGGGACGTTGTAGGTATCGGCTGTGAAAAAAATGGCGGTGCCCGGACTCTTGGTGATGAGGGGATTATTGTTGAACTGGCCCATGAAAAGTTCCAACGGGATGGTATCCTGTTGCCACGCCTGGGCCGCCTGTTCTCCGCCCAACCGCCAGGTGGTCATGATGAAAAAGATGGAAAATCCCAATACGAGGGGAAACCAGCCGCCACTGGGAATCTTGATGACGTTGGCCAGGAAAAAGGTCAGGTCGAAACCGATGAAAAGGATCAACAGGGCGGATTTGGTCCACCCATTCCAGTGATGGATGGTGCTGAGGACCACGCCAAAGGCCAAAATGGTGTCGATGAGCATCGCCCCGGTGACGGCGATGCCGTAGGCAGAGGCCAGATTGTCGGAGGATTTGAAGGCAACGACCACCATGATGACGCCAGTCATCAGGCTCCAATTCAGGAAGGGGACATAGATCTGGCCCATCTCATGGATGGATGTGTGGATAACCTCCATCCGGGGCAGCAAACCCAGTTGCACGGCCTGTCTGGTGGCGGAAAAGACCCCGGAGATGACCGCCTGCGAGGCGATGACCGTGGCCGCAGTAGACAATCCCACCATGGGATAGAGCAACCAGGAGGGAACCAGCAGATAGAAGGGGTTGGCTGCCGCTTCGGGGTTATGCAGGATGAGGGCACCCTGACCCAGATAATTGAGGAGCAGGGAGGGAAAAACCAGGAAAAGCCAGGAGATGCGAATGGGACGCGCACCGAAGTGGCCCATGTCGGCGTACAAGGCCTCGCCGCCCGTCACGCAGAGAAAAACCGATCCCAGCACCACGAATCCGGTCTTGGGATCCTCCAGGAGAAAATGGAGGCCATACCAGGGGTTGATCGCCAGGAGAATCTCGGGATGTTTGACAACCTCCACGGTACCCAGGAGGGCGAGGACCACAAACCACAGACACATGACGGGACCGAAATACTTGCCCACGGATTCGGTACCCCGTTTCTGAATGGTAAACAGGGCAATCAGGACGATCAGTGTCAAAGGTATAATGTAAGGCTTGAAGAAAGGGGTGGCCACCTCCAGACCTTCGATGGCACTGAGTACGGAAATGGCCGGGGTGATGATGCCATCACCGAAAAAGAGCGAAACCCCGCACATCCCCAGGAGCAGAACGAGTTTTTGGCCACGGGGATTGTTTTCAAGGCTTCTTTGGGCCAAGGCCACCAGGGCCATGACACCGCCCTCGCCCTTGTTGTCGGCCTGCATGATAAAGAAAATATACTTCAGGGAGATGACAACAATCAGTGCGATGATGATCAGAGAGATGATGCCCAGGATGTGGGCGGCTGTGGCGGCGTGACCACCGCTGACGGCCTCTTTGACCGAATAGAGGGGACTGGTACCAATATCGCCGAAGACCACCCCCATTGCTCCGAGTACCAAGGTGCCCAATTGTTCTTTTCTGTGATGTTCACGTGATTGGGTCATGATCTCCTCATGGCATTTTCAGGTCTGATGATGGGGTTGTTCCAATCCAAATTTTTATTGCGGGTCCAGGGGGATCATCCCCCTGGTGGGGTCCGGGGGCAAAGCCCCCGGTGGGGTGTGGGGCGAAGCCCCAAAAAGAAGACGCCCCCCGCACGCCGGGGGTCTTGCCCCCCGA
>CAIWLA010000692.1 GCA_903913345.1 uncultured Magnetococcales bacterium
ACAGATCGATTATCTGTTAACGACCGAGGCTACCGAGATCTGAATGTTGGCACATCGCAACACCACCCCGCCAAGGCGTGTCACGAGGCGGTATTCAAGATCTTTCAGATATCATCCCAACAGCGTCTTCAGGGCAGGGAGTACAGTGGCCGTGATGATCAAGGCCAGCATCCATTTGATGAGGCTTATGTCGGAATCCACGGCATCAATACGGCGTTCCAAATGGGTAATGTCCTCCTTGGTAGCCAGGTCTTTCAAATCCTGTTTGGTAGCCAGTCGGTCATCTACCAGTTCAGCGATGATGCGGGTCTGCATTTCCGCATGCTCTTCGGAAAAACCGGCACCCTTCAATCGTTTCATGCTGGAAAGGGTGTCAAAGGCGATTGCGTGGGACATCTGTCGTTACTCCGATCAAGGTGATCCATGGGGGCAGCATACCACAAAATCAAGACCCCCTGTCAAAAACTTTGTTTGGTCCCCAACGCCGTCATCTTCGCCACAAAGGCCGGAAACGAGGTCTGAATATTGGCACACCGCAACACCGTGACGGGTGCCCGGCAGCGCAGGCCCGCCACCAGAAGACTCATGGCCACCCGGTGATCGGTAAAGGAGTCCACCGTCACCCCACCCGCCAGACCGTCCGGTTGGCCGATGATGCGCATCCCGTCCGGTTGCTCCGTCACCTGGGCACCAATGGCCCGCAAACCCACCGCCATGGCATGGATCCGGTCGCTCTCCTTGACCCGCAACTCGGCGGCCCCCGCCAGCACGGTCTCCCCCTCCGCCAGCGCGGCGGCCACGAAAAAAATGGGAAATTCGTCGATGGCACGGGGAATCACCTCCGGCGGCACCGTGATCCCTTGAAGGGGAGAATGGCGGACCAGCAGATCGGCGATGGGTTCGCCCCCCTCTTCCCGCTGGTTGAGCCATTCCACCCGCGCCCCCATGGCGGCAAGGAGATCCAGAAGCCCGGTACGGGTGGGATTGACCCCCACCCCCTCCAACACAATCTCGGAACCGGGCACCAGCAGCGCGGCCACCAGGGGAAAGGCGGCAGAGGAAATATCCCCCGGTACCCATACCGTCTGGCCCGTCAAGGTGGGCCAACCCTCCACCGAGACCCGCAAGCCCTCGCGGGATACCTCGGCCCCGAAGGCGGTCAACATCCGTTCGGTATGATCCCGCGACTGTTCCGGTTCCTCCACCGAACAGCCCCCCGCCGTATTGAGGGCCGCCAGCAGGATGGCACTCTTGATCTGCGCCGAGGCCACGGGGGTCTGATAATCCAGGGGAATCAGCTCGGTCCCCTGGATGACCAGGGGTGCCCTTCCCTGCGCCCGGCTCAGAATGCGGGCACCCATTCGGGAAAGCGGGGTGATGATGCGCCCCATGGGTCGCTGCCGCAAACTGGCATCCCCCGTCAGAATGACAAAAAAGGGCTGGCTGGCCAATACCCCCGCCAGCAAGCGCATGGCGGTGCCGGAATTGCCCATGTCCAGCACATCGTCCGGCTCCGCCAGACCATCCAGACCCACCCCCCGAATGCGATAGATGCCGGTGGGATCCCGATCGATCTCAACCCCCATGGCCCGAAAGGCCGCCACCGTGCGCAGGACATCCTCCCCTTCCAGCAGGTGGTGAACGGTGGTCTCCCCCTCGGCCAGTGCCCCCAGACTAATGGCCCGATGGGAGATGGATTTATCCCCAGGCAGGGTCACCGCACCCCGCAACGGCCCACTCGCCGCCGAGGTCAGACTCTCCACGCCATCATGAATGCTCATCGTCTCCCCCTCATCCCTTCAAAAATTTATTGTCGGCCAGGATGCGATCCCGCGTGGTCTTGGAGCGGGCAAAAATGCCATACAGGGCATCCCCATTGCCCGAATCAATCTGCGCCATCAACCGATCCAGATCCATCCTGAACCGGCCCAGAATATCCAGAATGGCCACCCGGTTTTCCAGACAAATATCCCGCCACATGCTGGGATCGGACGAGGCAATGCGGGTGAAATCGCGGAATCCACCCGCTGCATACCGAAAGACCTCCGCCCGGATCTGGTCTTCCAGATCGGAGAGGGTGTTGACCACATTATAGGCCATCAGATGGGGCAGATGGCTGGTGGCGGCCAAAACCTGGTCGTGGTAGCCCGCCTCCATGATCTCGACCT
>CAIWLA010000693.1 GCA_903913345.1 uncultured Magnetococcales bacterium
ATCCTGGTTATTTGTATTCACCATACTGCGCATGGCATCCAGCGGAGCCGAGATTTTCTGAAGATACGGATTGATGCTGCCCGCATCTTTGGAGTATTCATTGAACACCCCTTCTTCAATCCTTTTGATCCTCTCGGAGTCAACCGATCTCAAGCCTTCCCACTTGCTGTCGACAAGATCGTAGAGCTCGTCCTTACCCTGCATGTTCTTTTTGTTCTTTACCAGGAACGCATACCAACCCGGGTCAAAGTCATAATCCCCGAAGTGTTCCCCACCAAAGACCTGGCCAACCCGCACAGTATCGGCATTATGGGCAGACTCACTCCATCTTAGAAAATCCTTGTGTGTGTACTGGATTCCAGCGGCATTCGCAGAGGCTCTTTGCTGATCTTCAATGAATTTATCGGCTGTCCACATCATATTGGAGACACCGAACTTGCCACCCTGCGGAGGATTGCGCTGTGCCAGGCCTGGGACACCGTTATAGGTGTTTGGATTCTTGGGATCGTAGTAGGTGTACGAGTCTGCAAGGTGTTTCTCGAATTGTCTAATCTGTTTGTCTGACTTACCATCTGAATGAAGAATGTTGTATCTGGTTTCCTTGTTGGCCCACATCTGATTGTTGCCAAGCACCGACAAACCGGCGTAGCGCAAAGAACCGGAATAGGGAATTTCCCTGCGGAACCTCTCTTTATTCGCGTCCCCACCCGCATCGAAAATACCACTGACATGATGGAGCAAGTCTTTGGATAGCTCTCGCCCTATTTCTGGCATGACCGTATCACCGGCAACCGTGTTGTTGGCATTGACCATCTCGCCAAATGCCTTCATCCACTTGATCGCGCCTGCGCCAATCTGCTCACCATGATCTTTGTAACTGAGGGTCTTTTGCGCAGTAAGAACGCTTGGAAGTGAAGCGTCGATCTTCCCGAAGTTGATCAGCATTCCCCGGCCCTTATCTGCATCTCCCCCACCCATAAAGCTGGCTATACCTTCGGTAACTCTCTGGTAATCATCCGGATTTTGGGCATCGTAGCTGTTAAGTAGGTCAGAGATGACTGACATTTTCGGATTCGAGCCATCGTACTGTAATACATCATCGCCTTCCACGCGCGGCATGTTTCCGGCAAGGTTCAAATCCTCACTGCCCACCCGCAGGCCAGCCCATGCGCTGAGTTGCAGCAGGGATTTACTGTTGTCATCCTGGTTATCAAGGATGGTAGGGTCATATCCCATCATCCGGGATAGATCTGGATTGGACTGATAGAATGATTTCGCAGCTTCTTCTGCCAGGCCGCCGCGACCACGAAATTCAGGCTTCCGCAAACGAATGGAGTTGCTGGCCCACCCGCGCAGATTTTCCCCATTTTCATCTTGTAGGGTGGTCATTCCGTTATACAGATTCGTGCCCAGAACCTTCTGGAAACCGAATGTGCTGTCCCACCGATCGATTACTTCCTGATCGGATGCGCCGTTGGCCTTCTGGGTGCGCTCGAATTGAGATAACTGGTGGTTGTACTCATCCTGGCTGATACCGTAGGATGGAATGGATTGATTCTCCCATCCAAGCTCAAATCTCCTCAGGTTTTCCACATTCCTGACACTGTTCGCTTCCATGCGAACAACTTTGCCATTCGCATCCCGCTCTGAATTGAAAACGGTCTGGAAAATATCTTCTCCGGTTTCGAGTTGATTCTTACTGCCATAGATCTGACTATTCGTAAATTCTGTAACATCTCTCCAGTTCATCAGGTAGTTGTATTCAGGTTTCGTTCTGTCTGAATTCCTATGCGCCCCACCGGATGCCTGGTTGTACCAATTCTCAACAGCCAGCATGGGCGAAGTAGCCGACTGCGGAGCCTCACCACGCGCTCGCTTCTCTTCAATGTATCTGGTTAGGACACCTTTCTGCTGGACAGTGGAAAGAGAGCCAAAGTTTGTCTCTGAAAACTGGATGGCGGGTTGCTTGATTTCCCCGGTAACAGACTCCACTGGAATATTGACACCCCGGCCATTAACATCCCTTTGAGTAATCGACACCGGCACAGGTGTTTCCGAGTATTCAGCGTGTTTTTCACCACCACCCTGCACGTTTACCGCGGTCTGGGTGGAGGTTGAGAGATAACCGGTAGGTTGCTCGGCTGTTCCTCCGGTAATGATCTGTGTTCCTTTGGGCAGTGCGTTGGCAAGCACAGCCCGATCTGTTGCATCCAGTTCCCGAAAGTTACTTGAGAAGAGCGGGTCATTCATATCAACCTGCGCTCTCCACTGTTCCCCATTTTTGGAAACGTACTTCGGGAACTGCATGATCAGGTCATTGACGTTCGTTTTACCCTGTGGAACAGATGTGGAGAGACGACTTACGATATCGGAAACACCATTATTTATGGTTACAGTCCCGATGGACTTGGAACTACCAGAGGGTTCGTGCATCTCGCCGATCACATTGGATGGATTTATTCCAAAACTTACCGCCCCGCTTCTGACCTGGGCCAGGCTGAATTTCGGCATTCCTTCAATTTCGCTGTCTGCGCGTACCGAATATCTCTTTATGTCATTACTTTTCTGCGATCCCTTCACAACCGCGCCGCCCGGAATGGGAGTTGGAAACGCAATTTCCCAACTGCGTTCTCCAGAACGAACAGGTTGGGTTGTGTTGCTCTCGAAAGTGGCCGGATTGAAGTTGAGCGCCTCAATCAGAGGGGCATTCCTGCCCTTTTTGGGTTGATCTCTTGGGAACTGCGGCACAATCGGAGCCATGACAGTTCTGGATTCGTATTCTCGCGTTTCCGAGTTGAATACATCCACCTGGGTGGGCCGTTCTGGAAATACTTCAATTTTGGCCCCCCCCGGCACAGCGGTAGACTTGGCAGTTTTCCCGCCATCGCCGGTCGCGGTCTGGAACTTTGTTGAATACACCGGAATACCGTTACCATCCATGATGGGCTGGCCGCTGGAATCCCTGACGAAAGTTCTCTGAACCGATGAATAGGCAG
>CAIWLA010000694.1 GCA_903913345.1 uncultured Magnetococcales bacterium
ATCCGAACCGTCTTGCTGATGGCAGATCGGGCCGGATTGGTGGAGCAAGCGGCCGCCAGTATTTGGCCTGATTATAAGGCTTGCGAGGCGTTTCCTCCCCCCGACCCAGACGAGTTTGCCGAAAAACTGGAGTTGACCGAAAACCTTTACGGCCTGTCCGCTATCGGTGGGGTATGGGAGGGTGAAATCATCTCATCGGAAACTGGGGCCGAAGCGTGAAACTCTGGCTCACCGCCCAGGAGTTGGCCGGTCTGCCCAGTCTGCCGGGCACGGATCGCAACGTCCGTGCCCTGGCGGATCGGGAGGGGTGGCGGCGCAAAGCGGCCACCGGGACGCGGGGGTTTTTGTATCACATCTCCAATATCCCGGCGGAAGCCAAGGCAGCGTTGGTCTTTCAGACGGAAAAAGCAAAAATCGCCGCCCAGTTGCCGGTCCCCAGGACCGGCAATGAGGGTGACAAACTGCCCAAACTCGAACATTTGAAGGATTGGCAGAGGGAAAAAATGGAATCCCGGTTGATCGTGCTGGCGGAGTTGAAGCGACTGGAGGAAGAGATGGACCAACGGGGGGCGATACGCCTGTTGATCGAAGAGGCCGCGCTCGGTCTCCTGCCAGAAAACATTCAATCCGCCATCGCGGCCGCCCTGGGCAAGACCCGCCAGGACGGCCCGCTGCTCTCCGTCAGTACACTGACCAGATGGCGCAAAGAGGCCGAGCGTGGCCCGGCGGCCCTGGCACCGCTGGGGATGGCTGGCTGTCGCGTCCCCGACTGGGCACCGTTTTTTTTGAAATTTTATCAGCAACCCAGTAAGCCGACATTAACAGCGGCCTACAACCTGATGCTCCCCCATCTGCCCGCCAATATTGATAAACCAAGCGTCAGCCAGGTCAGGCGATTCGAGGCCAAAATGGGCCGGGTGGAGATCAATCGGGGGCGGATGGGGACGCGAGGCCTCAAAAACATTCGCGGTCACTCTGTGCGGGATTTTTCCATGTTGCAACCGGGGGATGTCTATATCGCCGACGGCCACACCTTTGATGCCGAGGTGGCCCACCCGGCCCATGGCAGGCCATTCCGGCCCGAAGTCACCACCGTCATGGACGTGTCCGGGCGGCGTGGCGTGGGCTTTTCCATCGGCTTGTCGGAATCCTCCTTCGCGGTGGCGGATGCCCTGCGCAACGCGGTGGAAACGTCGGGTATTCCGGCGATTTTTTACACCGACGGCGGCTCGGGCTACATCAACGACAAAATGCTGCACCACGTCACCGGCCTGATGGCGCGGCTGGGGATTACCCATAAAAAATCCTTGCCGTACAACGCCCAAGCCAAAGGGGTGATCGAGCGGTTTCATTCCTCGGTCTGGATCCCGGCCGCCAAGCAACTGGCCTCGTATTGCGGTAGGGATATGGACAAGCAGGCGGCGCAGAATGTCTACAAACTGACCCGCCGGGAGGTCAAAGACCACGGTTCTGCCGTCAGCCTGCCCACCTGGCAGGAGTTTCTGGCGGGGCTGACGGCGGCGATGGACGAATACAACAACCGGCCCCATTCGTCGCTGGGCAAGATCCGGGATGAGGAAACGGGCAAGCTGCGCCACCTCTCGCCCAACGAAGCCTGGGCCAAGGCGGTGGCGGAAGGTTTCAAGCCTATCGAAGTCACCACGGAGGAGGCACGGGATCTGTTCCGGCCGTACCAGGAGTGCAACGTGCACCGTTGTCAGGTGAAGTTGTTCAAAAACACCTATTATGACGCGGCGTTGGAGCAGTATCACAGCGACAGGGGCCAGAAGGTTCTGGTGGGCTACGACATTCACGACCCGTCGCAGGTCTGGGTGCGCAACCCGGCGGGGCAATTGATCTGTATCGCCAAACTGGACGCCAACAAACACCCGTATTTTCCGCAATCGGTGATCGATCTGGCCACCGAAAAACGGGCCAAGGATCGGTTGAAGCGGATCGACATCAAGCGGGAAGAGATTCTGGCCGAGGCCGAGGGGTTGCGGGCCATCACCGCCGCCGAACCGACCGAGGCCGAGCGGGTCGCGGCGGCGGCGCAGTTGCAAAAGTTGGGGCTGGATGCGGCGGGCGCGGAACTGGTTGAGGAGCCGCCCGCCGAGACGGACCGCCCGCTGTTTGCGGGATCGTTGGCGGTGCGGGATCGGGGTTTGTGGATTCTGGGCAACCCGGACAAGGCCACGCCGGAGGATATGGAGTGGCTCAATCAGAAATCCATGTCCGTGTCGTTCCGGTTGTTGGTGGGTATAGAGCCGGACGAAGAAGAGGAATCAGATGAGGCGACCGGCTGAGGGCGGGAACCCCCAACCGGTCCAAGACCAACCATAACACATGAAGCGCAAAGGATAACACATGAAAAGACAGTTTGCAATCACAGCCAACGTCCAAAGGTTTTTGGCGGGCATTGATGCCGTAGAGGCCCGTGGCGCGGGCGAGGCCGGCATGTTGCTGGTGTACGGCGAACCGGGTTATGGCAAGAGCCGCACGGCCAAATGGTGGTCGTTGCGGCGAGATGTGGACGCCATCTTTCTGACCGGCAAGCAGACGTGGACGCCCCACTGGGCGTTGACCGACCTGGTGTTGGCGATGAACCTGATCCCGGAGCGTTCCAACGAGCGGCTCAACGCTCAGGCCGCTGGCGTGTTGTTTCGCACGCACCAGACGATTGTGATTGACGAGGCGGAAAATGCCATCGCCGACGGGGCCGCCGTGCTCGAAACCTTCCGGGGGTTGACGGACCTGACGGAGGTCTCGCTGGTCCTGGTCGGCACCCACACGCTGGAAAAGGGCATTCGCAAGTACCGTCAAATCTCCTCCCGCATCGCCGACAAGGTGCTGTTTCTGCCTGCGACCGTGGAGGATGTGGCCCAGATGTGCAAAGAGTTGGCCGAGGTGACCATCGGCAGTGATATGGCAGAGGAGATCCACTACCACACCGAGGGCCGGGTGCGGGAGGTTTTGAATGCCATCGACCGGGTGGAACGGTTTGCCAAGGACAACAGCAAAACCAAGATCTCCCGCGCTGACATGGTGGGTCAGGTCATCAACAACGATTGGCAAAACAAGCGGGAAGCCAAGGTCCGTCCTGTCCAGCGGCCCGTCCAGGCGAGGGCATAGCCATGGCCCGTTCACGCCGCAAGGCCAAACAAAAAGAGGTATTGAGCGAGGAAGAGGAGCGGGCGATCGTGCAGGAGATCGACCATCTCAAACACCAGACCAAGGCCGCCGAGGCGGATCTTTTCAAATCCATTTTCCTGACCCGCCTGACCGTCATGCGGTTTGTCGCGCCCCGTCAGGCCAGGATAAAGGCGTTGATGGCTCTCCTGGGCCATCGCGCAAAAGGAGTATCGTGACATGGCCCGTGAATGGATTGCCGAAAAAATGTTGCAAAAGCTGAGCGAAGACACGGATGACGCCGGTCTGTCGGTCGGCACGCTGGCGGACGCCATTACCCGCCCACCTGAGCAGACCAGGGATGCACTACAGGCGATGCTCCGGCGCAATCTGGTTATACGCCAGCGTGGCCCAGGTGTCTGGCTGTACCGGCTCACTCCAATGGGCCGCCTGGCGGCCAGCAATGCCGCCAGTGTGCGGGCTGGTGCTGCGGGTGCTCCTCGGGCGGCGCGGGACAACTCCGGCAGTCTGCGGGCACGGGCCTGGAAGGCACTGCGGATGGAAGGGAGCAAGTCAACCTTGGGGAACATCCTGAACCTGGTCCTGGAGGGCGAGGAAAAATCTCCGGGAACCAATCTGTTGACCTATTTCAACGCCCTGTGCAAGG